>CAZZXW010000013.1:6426-19006 GCA_964658095.1 uncultured Parafilimonas sp.
TGACTAATAACGACAATGGTGAAAGTATTTTTAAAGAATTGCTTGAATATGCAATCGGAGATATTTATACGCCTTGGCAATGGGAAAATTACATTCCGTATAATACAAAGAATTAACGGCAGCTAATAATTGCTTACTGAGCGAACAAACTTAGCGCAGTAATATTGTTGGTGTTTTATCAATCGAAACTTATTATTAACTTGTTATATAAGTAAATGAAGCAAACGCCACTGCAAAGAGCATTGCATTTCTTTTTAATCAAAATGATTATAGGAATTGGTGTTATTGTTTTACTGGTTGCCTTTATTGAATGGCTACGTTCCTCAATACTTGATAAAACAAATTTGCATGATGATGCGAAAGCATTTATTGTAGCAGTAGCTGAAGCTTTCATCGCCACGAGTGGTTATATTTTCGTTTTCAGGTTATACGATAAAAGGCGCATTCATGAGTTGGGCGCCGCATTATTCTTAAATAATGCACTTGCAGGTTTTCTTACAGGTGTAGTATTACAATCACTGTTTATTTTAATTATCTGTTTAACCGGAACATTTTTAGTAGTTAATGTCAATCCTGTTTCTGTACTCATAAGCCCTTTTGCATTTGCGTTAACAGCCGGTTTTGTGGCTGAAATTATAATGATAGGTGTTGTATTTCGTTTACTCGAGCAACAAATAGGAACTGTATTGTCATTATTCACTTTTATCATTCTGTTTGCGGTTTTGCATATAAATGTAAAAGGTGCAACCGTTGTATCTGTTGGCGCAACCGCTATGCAGGCAGGCTTCTTGCTTCCCGCAGCTTATGTGTTTAGTCGCAACCTGTGGCTTCCGGTATTTTTACATTTGGGTTGGGACTTTTCTGAGCCAGGAATTTTTGGGTGCATTAATCCAAGCAGTTTACTAACACAAGGTTTATTAAAAACTAAAATAGCAGGTAATCCTTTATTAACAGGTGGTGATACAGGGCCACAAGATTCACTGTCATCATTATTACTTTGTTTGGTTGCCGGGATTATCTTTTTATGGTTGGCAAAACGAAAGAACAAGTTGATAAAACCATATTGGCAACAGGATCAGCAATATTTCCCTTAACCTAAAGCACTGACAAAGAATTGATATTCATTTTAGCGTTAATCGGTATAAAAAATGAACTGTTGAGCAACGAGGTTTGGTGCTGGCACCGGCTAGCATCGTCTTGCCCAAGTGGATAATGCTTTGAAATAACAACATCATCATATCTTTCAAACAAATTCATCTCACCCTTACCTTTGCGCCCTTTCAAACTTAAAAATAAAAGCAACGTTCACCCATTTGAATTTTGACTTTTATATTTTGAATTAACAAGATGAAGTACGCAAAGGAAATTAGCAGAAGAAGAACATTTGCTATTATATCTCACCCTGATGCTGGTAAAACAACACTCACCGAAAAGTTTTTATTATTTGGTGGTGCCATTCAAACTGCCGGCGCTGTTAAAAGCAATAAGATAAAGAAACATGCTACCAGCGATTTTATGGAGATTGAACGGCAGCGTGGTATCTCGGTTGCCACAAGTGTGATGACGTTTGAATACAAAAATTTTCTCATTAATTTATTAGATACACCCGGCCACAAAGATTTTGCAGAAGATACTTACAGAACATTAACTGCGGTTGATAGTGTGGTGCTTGTAGTTGACAGTGTGAACGGCGTTGAAGAACAAACACGTCGCTTGATGGAAGTATGCCGTATGCGCAACACGCCGGTAATTGTATTTATAAACAAGATGGATCGCGATGGCAAGAACCGTTTTGATTTGCTGGAAGAGATTGAAAAGGAATTAAAGATTCAACTGCACCCGATGACATGGCCAATAAATAATGGTAAAGATTTTAAGGGCGTATATAATCTTGATACCAAAAGCCTGTTGCTGTTTACCGCAAATACAAAAGCCACTGATGAGGATAGTATTGTTATTGAAAATATTAACGATAAAATTCTTGATGATAAAGTGGGTGATAACGATGCTGCAACTTTGCGTGAAGATGTTGAATTGATTGAAGGTGTTTATGGTAAGCTGAATGCAGAAGATTATCTTAAAGGTAAAACAGCGCCGGTATTTTTTGGAAGTGCCATCAACAATTTTGGAGTAAAAGAATTGCTGGATACGTTTATAAAGATTGCACCTGAACCGCAGGATCGTGAAACAACAAAACGTGTAGTTGATGTTGATGAAGATAAGCTAAGCGGTTTTGTTTTTAAGATACACGCAAACCTTGATCCGAGGCACCGCGATAGAATTGCATTTATACGCGTTTGCAGCGGCAGGTTTGAGCGTAATAAATACTATCATCATGTAAGGCTTGAAAAAGATTTTCGTTTCAGTAATCCTTATTCTTTTTTGGCAAGAAGCAAAGACATTATTGAAGATGCTTATCCCGGTGATGTAGTGGGCTTATTTGATACCGGCAATTTTAAAATTGGTGATACACTTACTGAAGGTGAAGATTTTTATTTCACAGGTATTCCATCTTTTTCGCCTGAAATTTTTAAAGAGCTGGTAAACAAAGACCCAATGAAAACAAAGCAGCTTGAAAAAGGCATTGCACAATTAACAGATGAAGGCGTTGCACAATTATTCACACAGTTTGGTGGCAATAAAAAGATTATTGGTTGTGTTGGCGAGTTACAGTTTGAAGTAATTCAATACCGTTTATTGCATGAATATGGTGCAGCGGCTGAATTCCGCATGTTGCCATTTTATAAAGCCTGCTGGCTAACCAGTAACGATGAAAAAAAGTTAGATGAATTCTTACGCTTCAAGCAACAAAATTCTGCAAAAGATAAAGATGATAACCCGGTTTACTTAGCGCAAAGCGAATGGTTTTTAAATACGGAGATCAGGAATAATCCTGATATACAATTTCATTTTACAAGCGAGATACATAAAGATTAAAGAGTTAGGATCGTTAATTTTAATTTCAAGTAATAATTCTTTATTCCTTTGAAATGGTATGAGACTGTGACGTAACCTCTACGTAGGAGAGGCCTCATAAATTTTTTAACTGGCTATGATTAAAGAGATATCTTCTATCGCCGAATGACGGAATTACTTACTTATCCCAAACCTGTTAAACAAAATGTTGATACAATCAACTGCCCATTGCAGCTTCATCAACAAAAAAATGTAATTCACCTTGGACAGGTTTTATTATTTGTGAAGGATATATTTCAGGATTGTATTGTTGATGCAAAACATTATTTAAAGCAGTTATTTTACTCTTTCCGCTTATTAAAAAAGCAACGCATTTTGCAGCATTCACTACAGGCGCAGTTAATGTTATGCGATGCATTTTTTGTTCATCATTCCATAAATAGGTTACCCATTTTGTTTGTTCATTAATAGCTGCTGTTTGCCCGGGAAATAATGAAAGAGTATGCGCATCATCGCCCATACCAAGTAATACTAAATCAAATGTTGATTGATTGGTATTTTTATTAAAATAATGCTGCAAAATTTCTTCATAGGCATTGGCTGAAGTTTCAGGCGACAGGTTTTCTGTTTGCATGAAATGAACATGTGCTGTATCAACCGCAACTTCATCAAGCAAGGTCTGCTGAATCATCTTTGCATTGCTTTTATCGTCAGTAAACGGAACAAAGCGTTCATCACCAACAAACACATTAGCACGGCTCCAGTCAATTTTGTTTTTATATTCATCGCTTGCTAAAATTTCATACAATTTTTTTGGTGTGTTGCCGCCGGTTAATGCAATAGAAAATCTTTCTTTGGTTGATAAAATTTTACAAACATATTCCACCATCCAGTCAGCAACATGCTCACTTAACTCATCGTAATTTTTGCAAACGTGCAGTTCCATAATAAATCTTTTACTTATTTTCTTTTGGTGGCAATGTTATCCAGTTATGCCCATCTTTTGCAATCAATGCTTCTGCATCTTCTGGCCCCCAGCTATCCGGGGCATAATTAGGAAAATGAATAGGCGGTCTTTGCTGCCATGCTTCAATGATGGGCATTACTACAGCCCATGCTGCTTCAACCTGGTCTGCACGCATAAATTGCGCAGGGTTACCTTCCATTACATCAAGCAATAATGTTTCATAAGCTTCAGGTTCATGATCTTCAGGGTATACATCTTTATAACTGAAGATCATGTCAACAGGATTTAACGTCATGCTTTGTCCGGGACGTTTTGCCTGGAAACGCAAACGAATATCCATCTCAGGCTGTATGCTGATGGTTAAACGGTTTGGCCGCCATGTTTCTGCAGCTTCTTCAGGAAATGCATAGTGCGGAGCAGGCTTAAACTGGATATTTATTACAGATGTTTTTTGATGCATGTACTTGCCTGTGCGCACATAAAAAGGTACTTTATCCCAACGCCAATTATCGATATAAAACTTGGCTGCAGCAAAGGTTTCAACGTTTGAAGTTTTGCTAACTTTTTCTTCCTGCCTGTAGCCGTTTACTTTTTTGCCTTTAAGCCAACCTTCACCATATTGGCCGCGAACAGCATAATCACGCACTTCTTCTTTTGTGATCTTTTTTATCGCATTTAACACATCTACTTTCTTATTGCGTATTTCGTTTGCTTCAAAATTTACAGGCGCTTCCATTGCCACCATACACATCAATTGAAGAATATGATTTTGTACCATATCCCGCAATGCACCGCTTTGTTCATAATAACCGCCGCGGTCTTCAACACCAACTGTTTCAGCAACGGTTATCTGCACGTGATCAATGTAATTACGGTTCCAGATCGGTTCAAACAAAGCATTGGCAAAACGCAAGGCAATTATGTTTTGCACTGTTTCTTTTCCCAGATAATGGTCAATGCGATATATCTGGTCTTCTTTAAAAAGTTCAGCTAATAAAGTATTTAAATCATGCGCACTTTGCAAGTCATGACCAAACGGTTTTTCAATTACAATGCGTGTTGATTTTGTGTCTTTACAAACATTTGATTCACCCAATTTTTTGGCGATGTCTGGCACAAGCTGCGGCGCAACCGCCAGGTAAAAAATAACATTGGTTTCTACATTCCAGCTTGTTTTAAATTGATTTATTGTATCCGTTATTTTTTTGTATGATGCTGCATCTTCTGCATCCATTTGCAGGTAAGAAACACAATCTGAAAATGCTGCCCACTTCCCATTTTGTTCATCATTACGGCGGCTGAATTGCTTTATGCCATCGAATAAGTGCGTACGGAATTTTTCATTACTATATTCAGATCGCCCAAGCCCAACAATGGCAAATTGTTCAGGCATCCATCCATCAATAAATAAATTGTATAAAGCCGGCGTAAGCTTACGCTGGTTAAGATCGCCGCTTCCGCCAAAAATAAATATTATAGATGCGGATGGTTTTTGATTATTTGTTGCAGACATGTATTAGCTTTTATGTTTACTGCTATAAAACTATTGATAAATATGGTTAATTGTTTTGCTTATTTAGATTAAAAGCTCAACTTGTTACTCTGGTTTATAAATTTAAGATTGAGGATTTTCTGTTTCAGCATGTTTCTTATCAGCCTGTACAACTTCTTCACTCCATTCTGTATGAAACTTGCCTTCCTTATCTATGCGTTCATAAGTATGTGCACCAAAAAAATCACGTTGCGCCTGTATTAAATTAGTAGGCATTTTTTCTGTACAGAAAGCATCAAAATAGCCAAGTGCACTCATTAAACCGGTAACTGCAATTTTATTTTTTACAGCAAGGTTTATTATGCTGCGTATACCTTTCTCATGTTTTTTTAAAAGTTTTGCTACATTTTTATTTAATAAGATGTTGGCAAGCTGTTTATCTTTTTTAAGCGCTTTATAAAAAACTTCAAGCAAAGAAGAACGGATTATACAACCGCCTCTCCAAATCTTAACAACATCAGCTAATGGAATATCCATTGCTAATTCAGCCGAAGCTTTATTTAACATTGCCAGGCCTTGTGCATAGCAAATAATCATTGCAAAATATAATGCTTCTTTAATTTTTTTTATTTCATGATCCTGCTTGTGCTTTATTTGTTTTGGTTGATGCTGGTAAAGTTCTGCGGCCGCTATTCTTTCATCTTTATAACCTGAAAGTGTACGCATTGCAACAGCTACATCAATTGTTGGAATAGAAACCGGCAACTCCATTGCATCCTGTGATGTCCATTTGCCTGTGCCTTTAGAGCCGGCTTTGTCTGAAATATCATCCACCAACCGGTTACCGGTTACGTCGTCATCTTTTAAAAATATCTCGCTTGTTATTTCAATAAGAAAAGATTGCAGTTCTTCTTCATTCCATTTTTTAAAAATTTTTGCAAGATCATTATTGCTCTGATCAAGCAAATTTTTCATCAGATCATATGCTTCGCTAATTAATTGCATGATGGCGTATTCAATACCATTGTGCACCATTTTTACATAATGGCCGGCAGCATCTTTCCCCATATAAGCAACGCAAGGTTCGCTATCCACTTTTGCTGAAACTGCTTCCAGCATTGGCTTTACACGTTTCCAGGCAGCCATATCGCCACCGGGCATTATGCTTGGCCCCCTGCGTGCACCTTCTTCACCACCGCTTACACCCATGCCCATAAAATGAATTCCTTTTTCATCTAACTGCTTAACACGGCGTAAAGTATCTATGTAATGTGAATTACCACCATCAATAATCACATCATCTTTTTCAACTAAAGGCAGTAAATTATTTATTACATCATCAACAGGTTTGCCTGCAGGTACCAGCATCATTATCCTGCGGGGTTTATCTAATTGAGAAACCATTTCCTGTAATGTGGTAACACCTTTTACCGTTGTGCCAGGCGTGGCTTCATCTTCCAGTTTTTTTGCTTTGGCTGCATCAAGATCAAAACCAATCACCTTAAATTTATTATCCGCCATATTCAGCAAAAAATTGCTTCCCATAACACCAAGGCCAATCATTCCAAAATCATATAAATTATTTTCCATAATAATGTTTTCAGTGGCGCAAGTTAAGGAATAGTCAATGGTCAACAACCAACGGTTATCGGTCGTCTATTTTAATTTAACTTAGCGCAATTATGAATATGAGTGTTGTAGCGAATGGTGCGCCAATTTTAACGGCAAAAGATTTTACTACTGATCAGGAAGTGCGTTGGTGCCCGGGTTGCGGCGATTATTCCATTTTAGCACAGGTGCAAAAGGTAATGCCAACCATTGGCGTGCCGCGGGAGAATATTGTTATTATTAGCGGCATTGGCTGCAGCAGCCGCTTTCCTTATTATATGAATACGTATGGCATGCATTCTATTCATGGCCGTGCTACCGCTATTGCAAGCGGTTTAAAAGCAACAAGGCCTGAATTAAGTGTGTGGATTGTTACCGGTGATGGTGATAGTTTAAGCATTGGCGGCAATCATACAATACATTTATTACGCAGAAATTTTGATGTAAATATTCTATTGTTTAACAACCAGATTTATGGTTTAACAAAAGGACAATATTCACCCACATCAGAAGAAAAGAAAGTTACTAAAAGTACACCGCTTGGAAGTATAGATCATCCGTTTAATCCGTTGGCTTTGGCAATGGGAGCTGATGCTACTTTTATTGCACGCAGTATGGATCGTGACCCGAAACATTTACAGGAAATGCTGATGCGTTCACATAAACATAAGGGCTCTTCACTTTTAGAAATATATCAGAATTGTAACATTTTTAATGACGGTGCTTTTGAAATGTTTACAGAAAAATCAAGCAAAGCAGAAGAAACTTTATTTCTTGAACAGGGTAAACCATTGTTGTTTGGCGCCACAAAGAATAAAGGTATAAAGCTGGATGGCTTTAAACCTGTTGTTGTTGAAATTGGTGTTAATGCAAGCATTGATGATGTTTGGATACATGATGAATTTGATTTTTATAAAGCGCAGATTTTAGTGCGCATGTTTGATGATGCTAAAATGCAAAATCATTTACCAAGGCCGTTTGGTGTTTTTTATGAAACCACACGTGCCTGCTATGAGGATGTTTTAAATATGCAGGTTGAAGAAACTATTGCTGCAAAAGGCGCAGGAGATTTAGATAAGTTGTTAAGAGGAAAAGAGGTTTGGGAAATTTTGTAGAATACTTAAATTAAAATTGCCCGGTTAAGGGCAATTTTAATTATTTAATTTCAATCTGTCTTGCAGGTTTTTGTTTTGCTTCTTCTTTTTTTGGTATTAAAAGATGCAATAAACCATTCTCATACTTTGCTTCAATCTTATCAACATCTACAACATTTTTTTGTAACTGCAAGGTTCTTTGGAAAAATTGATAGCTGAATTCTTTCCGGAAAAATCTTTCTGATTCGCTGTTTTGCTTTTGATTACTTTTTTCTGAAGAGATGGTTAATGTGTTCCCATCAAGCTCAACTTTGAAATCGTTTTTGGTCATGCCTGGTGCAGCAACTTCAACTTCATAATGTTCCGGCGTTTCTTTAATGTTAACTGCAGGAATAGTTGTGTTTGTGTCAGAAAAATTTGAATTTTCCCAATTAAAAAGATCCCTGTTAAAAAAATCATCAAAAAGCATTGGCAATTGATTTAATAAATTTCCATTTCTTTTTACGAGTGTCATAACAAAATTTTTAAGTGGTTAAAAATTTAAGTTTTCAATCTAATTTCAACAACATAAATGCCATTTGGTTTTTTTTATTTTAGAATGAAAAAATTGCTTTTTTAAACAGGAAGATTTTTCATTTAAAAGACAAAATTTCAGTTAGAGAAAGCGGTATTAGATTATTGTTGTTTAAAGGCTGAAGTGCAATGCTTGTTATGTTTAGAAAATAACCTGATTAAATTTCAATACTGCCTTTAAATGAGTAAGTAGCAGGACCGCAAAGCCAGATGTTGGTAAAAGATGTATCGCTGGTTTTATCAAACTCTACTGCAAGATTTCCGCCTCTGGTTTTTACGTTCACATGATTAAAGCCATTATCGTTATGCGCAAATACAAGTGCAGATGCTGTAACGCCTGTGCCACAACTTAATGTTTCATCTTCTACACCACGCTCATAAGTGCGCACTGTTATGCTTCCTTCTTCATCGGCTTCAACAAAGTTTACATTAATGCCATGCGTTTTAAAATGCGAATTATAGCGTATTTCTTTTCCTTCTCTTACTACATCATAATTCCATACATTCGTTACTGACTTTATATAATGCGGAGAACCTGTATCCACAATCCAATCATTAAAATCATATACTTTAATATCATTTACATCTTTCATTTTTAAATCAATCCAGCCATTGTCTTCTATCAAAGCTGTATGTTCACCATCACAGGCAATAAAGCTAAATTCCCGTTTATGCAGTCCCATATCATAAGCAAATTGAATCATGCATCTTCCACCATTGCCACACATGCTGCCTTCATTACCATCAGCATTATAATACTGCATTTCAAAATCATAATGATTGCTTGCGTTCATCAGCATTAAACCATCGGCACCAATATTAAAATGGCGTTCACATAGTTTATGTACCTGCTGTTTTGTTAGTTCAACTTTGTTAACGCGGTTATCAATTATTATAAAATCATTCCCGGTTCCCTGGTATTTATAAAATGAAAGAATCATACTTTTTTTTTATCTTGACTGAATAATTTCTAAAGCAGTTATTATTAATTTATCAATTGCTGATGCTACATTTTTTGAGAAAGTTTTTGCTGACCGGTTTGCAACAACTGTATTAAGGCTTAAGCAATGATGACCAAGCAATTTTCCCAAACCATAAATAGCAGATGTTTCCATTTCAAAATTAACAATGCGGTGGTTGCCATATTGAAAGCTGGAAAAAGAATCAACCAGTTGCGGAAAGTTTAAGCCCAATCTTAATACTCTGCCTTGCGGGCCATAAAAACCGGGAGCTGTAATTGTAATGCCATGATTAAAACCACTTACAAAATGTTTCAATAAAAATGCTGATGCCGCAGCAATGCAAGGTTGTGCAAGAGTATTGGTTACCTGCGTATAATTTATAAAATGTTGTAGTATATTTTTTTCTTCCTCATTGTTTTCATGTGCATAAAAATTAAGCAGGTTGTCAATGCCAATGCCATGTGTTGATGCAACAAAACTATCAACATCAATACTGCTTTGCAAAGAACCGCAGGTGCCAATGCGTATAATATTTAATGATTGAAGTTTGGGTTTTATGGTTCTTGTTGTAAAATCAATATTTACAAGCGCATCCAGTTCATTCATTACAATATCAATGTTATCAGTGCCAATGCCTGTTGAAAGAACTGTTATTCTCTTATTGCCAAACATGCCTGTGCATGAAATAAATTCACGGTGTTGGTTTTTATGCTCAATAACGTTAAAGTATTTGCTCACTTCGTGCACCCGTGCAGGGTCGCCAACCGTTATTACGGTAGCAGCAAGTTCTTCAGGCAAAATATCTAAATGATAAACTGCGCCGCGGTTGTTAATTATTAGTTCGCTTTCCTGTATCTGCATAGTGCTTGGCATTCAAAGTTGCTGATTATATAATTTATTTGCAACTTCTGTTTATTTTCGCGGCACTTTGGTTCCGTGGCCGAGTGGTTAGGCAGAGGTCTGCAAAACCTTCTACAGCAGTTCGAATCTGCTCGGAACCTCTTAATCCCTGCAACTATTGCAGGGTTTTATTTTAATATGAAATACTCCCAGTTGCTTGGTATAAGCGCTACAATTATTCTTATTGGTATTTGTTATTTGCCCTGGAGTTCTATCAGTGAAAGAAACATTATTGTAACCGGTTTGAGCGCACCGGGAACTATGTTTGGCGAGCCTGGTTTAATGCATATTGCGTTAGCAGTGCCATTGATTATTTTATTCAGCATACCAAAAATATGGGCAAAACGCATTAATGTTTTTGTTGCTGCGATAAACCTTGCATGGGGCATTCGTAATTACATACTCTTAACTACCTGTTTTATGGGTGAATGCCCTGAAAAGCGATATGGACTTTTTCTTGAACTCCTCTTGTGCTCTTTTATTCTTGTTATGACTTTCTTTCCAAAGATTGAATTGCCTAAAAGCTGATATGGTTGCTTATCAGAAAAAAATATGTTTGTACCTGTATTGATTAATATTAATACATACTTATTTTTGAAACGAGCAAGCATCTGTATCCGTTAAAACCTGCCACTAACTTTTGCCTGATATAATGAAACGCCGTTTCAGAAACGTCTGAAAAAACTTTGATTCAAACATTAAAAGAGTTAATTATTATGAAGAACAAAGCACCGTTTTTAATACTTGCAATATTTGCTGTATGGAGCATTTTTGTTCCGCTTGTTGCAGATCATGCTTCAACAGCATATAACACCGGCGATATTGCCTGGATGGTTGTGGCAACTGCACTTGTGTTATTAATGACGCCGGGCCTTGCTTTTTTTTATGGCGGAATGGTGGGCAAGAAAAATGTTATCTCCACTATGTTTCAAAGTTTTATTGCCACTGGTTTAATAAGCGTTTTGTGGATTGTTGTAGGTTTTGGGCTAGCATTCGGTCCATCTGTTCATGGGCTTTTTGGTAACCCGTTTAGTTTTTTAATGATGAAAGGAATTAATGGTGCAGCTCCATGGGTTTTTGCGCCAACTATTCCACTGTTATTATTCGCAGTATTTCAGATGAAGTTTGCCATTATAACACCAGGCCTTGTAGTTGGTGCTATTGCAGAAAGAATACGCTTTACTGCTTACGTGTTATTTATGATTTTGTTTAGCCTTTTAATTTATGCGCCTATTGCACACTGGACGTGGAGCCCTGATGGAATGTTGTATAAGATGGGTGTACTTGATTTTGCTGGTGGAACTGTTGTGCATATTTCTGCCGGTTGTTCTGCATTAGCCGGTGCTATAATACTTAAAAAACGTCGTGTACTTACAACCGGTGAAACCGTTAAGCCTGCACGTGTTACTTATGTTTTATTAGGTACAGGGTTATTATGGTTTGGATGGTTTGGTTTTAATGCAGGTTCTGCCTTAGCAGCAAACAGCCTTGCTGTTAATGCATTTGCCAACACAAATACAGCTTCAGCTGCAGCAGGGCTTTGCTGGATTTTCTTTGATTCTGTAAGAGGACGCAAACCTTCAGCACTTGGTTTTTGTATAGGCGCAGTTGTAGGGCTTGTTGCTATAACACCTGCTGCAGGTTACGTTGGTTTGCCTCAGAGCATTTTTATAGGTTTTATTGGTGCAATATGTTCAAACGTAGCAGTACACTGGAAAAACAAAACAAGTGTGGATGATACACTTGATGTGTTTCCCTGTCATGGTATTGGCGGTATTGTCGGAATGATTCTTACAGGAGTTTTTGCCAGCAAAGCAATTAATCCCGCAGGTAATGATGGTTTAATTTATGGCGGCGTATCATTCTTTTTTAAACAAGTTTTAGGTTGCGGTATTGTAGTAGTATTTGCTTTTGTAATGGGATTTATAATATTTAAAGTTGTTGACCTGATTGTGCCTTTACGTGTAAATGAAGACGAAGAAATTGTAGGGCTAGATATATCACAGCATGATGAAAGTTTGTAGAGTATACAGCACTATAAGTATTAATAATTAATTAGATTGTTTGT
>CAZZXW010000014.1:0-13904 GCA_964658095.1 uncultured Parafilimonas sp.
ATCATCAACTTTTTGTTTGTTGATTGACCATTTATATATTATCTAAAAAATTTGCTTCAGCTTTTTTTAATTTTGATTGATTATCTTGTTACGTTTAATTAATTTTTTATGAGAAGCGCTTTATCAATACCTGTTATAGATTTTAAAGATTACATGCCCGATTCAGAATTTATTATTATGACTTCTGAAAGCTGTAATGTGCCGCATCATGCAACCGTGCCGCATCGTATTGCAGGTTATAAAGTTTCGTTGTTGCTCGAAGGAAGAATGAGCATTAATGTTGATTTTAAACAGCATGACGTTGTTGCGCCGGCCATTTTGTTTCTATCGCCTGAACAGGTAAGCCATCTCATAGATCATCAAAATATTAAATCAATACATTTTGCCTTTAGTAAAGATTACATGATTAATGATGTGCGCAATACATTGTCTTGTTGGGAATGTATGTTTAACCAGATTGTAATTCCGGTTCCTTCATATAAAGATTTGAACGAATTAAAGACCTACGCAAATCTTATACAGCAGGAGTTTACACAGTTGCGCCATCAAAAAGATTTAGTAATAAGAAATTTGCTGAACGCATTCTTAATTACTGCTGCAAGATTAGGAACATGCGAAACAAGATTAACGGTGATGAATTCATCTCAAAATAAAATATTGCAGCAATTCAGAGCGCTTGTTGAAGACAATTTTTTAGATAAAACACAGGTGGCTGAATATGCTGACATGATCTACATTACACCAGGACATTTGAATGATACCATTAAAACTGTAACAGGCAGAACAGCCAAGCAAATGATTGATGAAAAAAGAATTACAGAAGCAAAACGTTTGTTGTTTTGGGGCGAGCTTTCTGTAAAGCAAATTGCATCACACATGAATTTTGAAGATGATGCTTACTTTAACCGCTTCTTTAAAAAACATACAGGACAAACGCCGGCACTCTTTCAAAGAAATTCCCTTTAAAAGTGCAATAATTCCCCTGATTAAGCCAGTAGCTTAAATTAAACAGTTGTTTAATTTTGCTTTATGAAAACGATTTTATCAATGCTCATCAACAAATTGATGCCAGTCATTGAAATAATTCTTCATTAAAGCGTAAGACCAACGCTTTTATAATTGACTTCCGCAACGCTGTTGCGCTCTCTCAATTACTTGCCTGCATTTAGTAACATTAAAAATGAAAACGTATGACACGTTTAGTAAAGGATTTATTCAAAACTCAATGGCTTATTTTAATTATAGCCGCATTCTGTATTTTTTTTGAATACAGTTGCAATCAATCTGCCGCAGAAAATAACAGTCATGCAATGCCGCCGCCGCAGTTGCCTGTTATACAAATTGAATCTGCGCCGGCAACAACGTACCAGGCATTTCCGGCTTCAATACAAGGCAAGGTAAACGTCGAGATACGCCCGCAGGTAGATGGTTATTTACAAAAGATGTATGTTGATGAAGGCGCTTATGTAAAAGCGGGCCAGTTATTATTTAAAATTAATGATGCGCCTTATGTTGAACAACTCAACAATGCAAAAGCAAGCTTACAATCTGCACAGGCAAATTTGCAAAGAACACAAGTTGAAGTTGACCGCTTAACGCCGCTGGTTGCAAACAATGTAATATCTGATGTGCAGTTAAAAACAGCCAAAGCAAATTATGATGCAGCCAAAGCAGCAGTTGAACAGACCAAATCAATGATTAGTTCCGCTGAGATTAATGTTGGTTATACTTCGATTAAAGCGCCGGTGAGTGGTTACATCGGTAAGATACCTTATAAAACAGGTGCGCTTGTTGGCAAATCAGAAGTTGAACCACTTACAATGTTGTCTGATGTTAGTGAAGTGTATGCGTATTTTTCTTTGAGTGAAAATGATTTTACTGCATTCAAAAATGAGTTCGCAGGTAACACAATTCAGGATAAATTAAAGAATGTTCCGGCTGTTGAATTATTGTTGTCGAATGATAGCGTATATGCATCAAAGGGAAAAATAGAAACAGTAGAAGGCCAGTTTGATGCAACAACAGGTTCCATCAGTTTTCGTGCAACATTTCCCAATGCAGCGGGCACATTGCGCACCGGCAACACAGGCAAAGTAAGAATTCCAAAACTATATACAACATCACTCATTGTGCCGCAGGAAGCTACTTACGAAATACAGGATAAAGTGTTCGTGTATATTGTTAGCGACAGCAATAAAGTTGTAGGCACACCAATAAATGTTTCAGGCAAAACTGCTAATTATTATTTTGTTGAAAAAGGCTTAACGCCAGGCGAAAAAATTGTGTTGCAGGGCGCCGGTAATTTACAGGATGGAATGACCATTAATCCGCAGCTTATCTCAACAGATAGTTTAATGAAAACTAAACCGCTTAACAATTAATAACTGTAAGTGAGTAATATAGATGAGTTGTAATTTATAGAATAGGATTAAACCATTACTCACTTCAGTTTTTATCCCAACCTCTTTCAAAACAAATCAGTGGTTGATGAAGATGCATTTCATCAATTAAAAACTTTTATACTCAATGCTAAAAAGATTTATAGAAAGACCGGTTTTATCAACCGTTGTCTCGATAATATTACTACTGCTTGGTGCAATATCGTTATATACTTTACCGGTCACTTTATTCCCTGATATAGCGCCACCAAGTGTTGTTGTAACAGCAACTTATCCCGGTGCTAACGCTGAAGTAGTTGCACGTTCTGTGGCAACGCCCTTAGAGCAAGCTATCAATGGTGTTGAAAACATGACCTACATGACTTCCAATTCAAGCAACGATGGAAGCATGACACTTACTATTTATTTCAAGCAGGGAACAAACCCTGATATTGCTTCAGTGAACGTGCAGAACCGCGTTTCAAAAGCAGTAAGCCAAATACCACAAGAGGTAATTCAATCAGGCATCTCAACACAAAAGCAGCAGAACAGTATCATTATGTTTGTTGCCTTATCAAGCAAAGACACAACATATAATGAAACGTTTTTGCAGAACTATATCAAGATAAATCTCATTCCGCAACTGCAACGTATTCCCGGTGTTGGTGATGCGCAGGTTTTTGGTACACGTGATTATTCAATGCGCATCTGGTTAAAGCCTGATAGGTTAACAGCAAATAACTTAACGCCACAAGATGTTACGAATGCTGTTCGTGATCAAAGTTTAGAAGCTGCGCCGGGTAGATTTGGCGAAGGCAGCACGCAAACATTTGAATACATTTTAAAATATAAAGGCAAGCTTAATCAGAATGCAGACTACGAGAACATCATTATCAAAGCAAATTCAGATGGTTCATTTATACGTTTGAAAGATGTTGCCCGTGTTGAGTTTGGCTCGTTTGCTTATTCATCCAACAGCCGTTTGAATGACGGCCCGACTTCCGGTTTTGCATTGTTTCAAACTGCAGGTTCAAACGCAAACGATATTCTCACCGAAGCAGAAAAAGAAGTAAAAGATTTTTCTGCAACATTGCCCAAAGGTGTTGAAACAACCATCATGTATAATTCAAAAGAGTTTTTAGATGCTTCCATTGGGCAGGTAAGAGAAACGTTGTTGGTTGCATTTATACTGGTGTTTATTGTTGTGTTTATATTTCTGCAGGATTTTCGTTCAACATTAATTCCTGCGTTTGCAGTGCCTGTTGCTATTATCGGTACATTCTTTTTTATGCAGTTATTTGGCTTCACTTTAAACTTACTTACACTGTTTGCATTGGTGCTTGCCATTGGTATTGTGGTTGATGATGCGATTGTTGTAACGGAAGCAGTGCATGCAAAAATGGAACGCACTAAAATGCCTGCAAGAAAAGCAACCATTGAATCAATGAGTGAAATATCAGGCGCTATTATTTCAATAACATTAGTAATGGCTGCCGTGTTTATACCTGTTGGATTTATGCAAGGACCAACAGGTGTTTTCTATAGACAGTTTGCATTTACATTAGCTATTGCCATTTTAATTTCTGCAGTAAATGCATTAACGCTCAGCCCGGCTTTATGTGCTTTGTTTTTAAAGAATGAAGATGAACACGAAACAGGTAAAAAGAAAGGTTTTAGCCGCCGTTTTTTTGATGCGTTCAATGTTGGTTTTACTGCAATGACGAATCGTTATAAACGAAGTATAGATTTTTTATTACGTCGCAAATGGGTTGCCGTTGGTGGCCTTATTTTAATAACTGTTATCACTGTATTTTTTATCGAAACAACACCAACGGGTTTTATTCCAACCGAAGACCAGGGCTTTATTTTATATGCCTTAAATACACCGCCGGGCAGTTCTCTTGACAGAACACATGCAGCAACAATAAAGGTTGACAGTATTATCAAAAAGTATCCGTCTGTTTTTAAAAAATATACCATTGATGGATTGAATTTTATTTCAGGTGCAAATGCCTCTGAATACGCAGCAGGTTTTATAAGATTGAAACCATTGAAAGACCGTGGTGATATAAAAGATGCGCAGCAGATAAGCAACTCAATGATGCAGGCTGTAAGCAGCGTAAAAGATGCAAGCACATTCTTCTTTACGTTTCCAACCATACAGGGTTTTGGCAATGTAAGCGGGTTTGAATTTATGTTGGAAGACAGGGGCAATCATTCAGTAGATGATCTGGGAAAAGCAGCGTATGGTTTTATTGGTGCATTAAATCAGCGCCCGGAAATTGGTGCGGCATTCACTACATTTTCTGTGGGCAATCCGCAATATGAAATTGAAGTGGATGACGAAAAAACAAAACAGCTTGGCGTTAATGTAACCGACCTGCTTCAAACATTACAAACCTATTACGGAAGCAGCTTTGTAACAGACTTTAACCGCTTTGGAAAATATTATCGTGTGATGGCGCAGGCAGATATTCAGTATCGTGAAGATGCTTCATCATTAAACAATATTTCTGTAAAAAACAGCGGCGGCGAAATGGTTCCGGTAAATACATTGATCAAGCTGAAACGCGTTTATGGGCCGGAAACCATCACAAGAAATAATTTATATAATGCTGTACATATAAACGGTGTTCCCAAACCTGGTTACAGCACCGGAGATGCCATTAAAGCAATTGAAGAAACAGCTAAACAATCTTTGCCAAAAGGTTATTCTTATGAATGGGTTGGAATGACACGAGAAGAAATTTCTTCAGGCAATCAAACCATCATAGTTTTCTTATTGAGCATCCTGTTTGTGTATTTTATTTTGTCTGCGCAATATGAAAGTTATATACTTCCGCTGGCAGTAATCTTTACAATTCCTGCAGGTATTTTTGGTGTGTTTGCATTTATTAAACTTGCCGGTATTGAAAGTAATATTTATGTGCAGGTTGGTTTGATAATGCTTGTTGGCCTGCTTTCAAAAAATGCCATTCTTATTGTTGAATATGCTGTGCAGCGAAGGCGGCTCGGTATGTCAATAGTTGAATCTGCTTTACAGGCTGCACAACTTCGGTTACGTCCAATCTTAATGACATCTCTTGCTTTTATTGTTGGCTTGTTGCCACTTGTTTGGTCGAAAGGAGCTTCGGCGTTTGGTAACCGTTCAATTGGTACCGGCGCTGTTGGTGGAATGCTTACCGGCGTTGTGTTTGGCGTGTTTGTAATTCCGGTGTTGTACGTAATCTTTCAGTATTTACAGGAAAAAATTACAGGGCCACCGAAACTAAAACAACATGCTTTAAGTGAATAACATTAAACATCTTACAATGCGAAAAAAATATCATTTATCTATAGTTCTATTCATACTTATAACAGCCTGCAGCGTTGGTAAAAAATATCAACGACCAACAGTGCAGTTGCCACAACAGTTTGGCAACGTAGCTCAAACAGATTCAAGCGTTGCATCTCTTGAATGGAATAAATTTTTTAAGGACACGACGTTAATCAGTTTGATTGATTCTGCTTTAAACAACAGTTACGATTTACAACTTGCAGTTAAGCGGATTGAAGAAGCGCAGGCTTATGTTAAGCAGGCAAGAATGAATTATGTTCCAACTGTTGATATATCTGCGAGTGCAACAACCAGCAATCCATCAAACAATAGTTTAGATGGAAAAAGCCTTACAAGCTTTATTGGAAAAAATCATCTTGAAGATTATACATTAAGCGCTGCTGTTTCGTGGGATGTTTATTCATGGGGAAAAATTCAATATCAAAAAGATGTTGCGCTTGCCAATTATCTTCAAACCTATGAAGGTGCAAGAACAGTGCAAACAACATTGATTGCAGAAATTGCAACAGGTTATTATAATTTGTTGATGCTTGATAAACAGCTTCACATCGCACAACAAAATGTTGCATTAACTGATACATTGGTTAACATGATGCGGCTTGAAAAAACAGCAGGCCAGGTTACTGAACTTGCTGTTCAGCAAATAGAAGTGCAACAACAAACAGCAGCGATTTTAATACCGCAGCTTGAACAACAAATTGCAATACAGGAAAACACCATAAAGATTCTATCAGGTGAATTGCCTTCATCAATTGCAAGAACAAGCAACATTGATTCAGCTTTTGTTTGGGACAGTCTTTCAACAGGCTTGCCAGCAGAATTATTAAGCCGCAGACCTGATGTGCGTGCAAATGAACAGGCGATTATTGCAGCCAATGCAAATGTTAGTGTTGCAAAGGCTTCTATGTATCCATCATTAAATATTACTGCAACAGGCGGCTTAAATGCAATTAAGGCAAGCAAATGGTTTAGTATTCCTGCATCATTATTTTATACCGGCGCAGCAAGTATTATACAACCTGTTTTAGAACATCGTAACCTGAAAACAAATTATGAAGTTGCACAAGTAAGAGAAGATGAAGCGGTAATTACATTCCGTCAATCTGTTTTAAATGCCGGTGGTGAAGTAGTAAATGCTTTAGTGCAATTAGATAAATTAAAAACGCAACAACAAATTTCAACAGCACAGGTTGATACTTTACATAAAGCAATTGGTAATGCAACGTTGTTATTTAAAAGCGGTTTGGCAGATTATCTTGAAGTGATTAATGCGCAGAGTAATTTATTAAATGCAGAGTTAAATTTAGCAGACATACAACGGCAACGCCTTGCAGCTGCAGTTGAATTGTATCGTGCAGTAGGTGGTGGCTGGAAATAAGATCATTTAAATGCAAAGAGATGCTATTTAAATAGCATGCGCTAATAAATGCAGGTCTTCAATAAAAATTCTGTCGTTACTTAATCTAGGCACTTTATGCTGGCCACCAAGCTTACCTTTTTGCTTTAGCCATAAATTAAAAATACCTTTTCTCAGGCTATACACAACTGGCATGCGCAACGCTATATTTTTATGACGCTTGGCTTCGTAATCGCTGTTAAGGTTTTTTAATGCTGAATCCAGCTCATATATAAACCGCTCAAGATTTTCGGGCTCTTTTTCAAACTCGATCATCCATTCATGCGCACCATTATCCTGGTCACTGAAATAGACCGGCGCAGCCGTATAATCATTTACAACAGCGCCTGTTTTTTCGCATGCTGATGCAATGGCGTTATCTGTATTTTCAACAATAACTTCTTCACCAAATGCATTAATAAAATGTTTTAACCTGCCGGTTACTTTTATGCGAAACGGATATGTTGACGTGAATTGAATTGTATCGCCAACAAGGTATCTCCACAAACCTGCATTGGTTGATATTACCAGCGCATATTGTTTTCCAACTTCCACTTTATTTAAACCAATTGTTTCAGGATTTGATTTACCATACTCTTCAACAGGCATAAACTCATAAAAAATACCATGATTTAAAAGCAACAACATACCATCTTCGTTAAGATCATCCTGTGCAGCAAAAAAACCTTCGCTGGCATTATACATTTCCATGTAATTCACACCATCACCAATCAAGTTTTTAAAATTTTCTTTATATGGCGTAAAGGATACGCCGCCATGCATATATAATTCAAGATTTGGCCAAACGGCTTTAAGATTTGGCTTGCCGGTTATCTCAAGTATACGTTTAATTAAAACCTGCGTCCACGTTGGTACGCCGGATATTGAGGTAACATTTTCAAGTATGGTTGCTCTTGCCAGCGTTTCTATTTTTCTTTCCCATTCATCGAGCAAGGCAATAGACAATTCCGGTGTGCGTATCCAATGTCCCCATGCAGGCATGTTTTGCATTAATACAGCACTTAAATCTCCGAAAAATATTTCTTCATTCAACTGGCTTATCTGGTGGCTGCCGCCAATAACCAACCCTTTGCCGGTAAGTAAATTGCTTTCAGGATTGTGATTATAATACAGCGTGAGTGCATCTTTACTACATTGATAATGGCAGTCATTAAGGCTTTCTTCTGTTACAGGTATAAACTTGCTTTTATCGTTTGTAGTGCCGCTGCTTTTTGCAAACCAATACACGGGAGAATCCCATAACTGGTTTTGCTCACCCTGCATTAATTTATAAATCCACGGTTTTATATCATCATACTCCTGCACGGGTACATTTTTTTTAAATGCCTTGACCGTAAACAGGTTTTTAAAATTGTATCTTCTGCCAAAGGCTGTATGCTGCCCATGTGTAACGAGGTCTTGCAAAATTTCCCGTTGTGCGGTAAGCGGATCATTCATCCACTCTTCTATATTCGCATATCGTAAGCGGACTAACTTAGATATTGTTGGAGAAAATATTTTCATATCGGCAAGGCAATTTAAATGAAATGCCTGAATAGTAATTATTCTTTATCATAAATAAATATCATCAGGTTTAGTCAATCAGGTTAAAATATCTTTATCGTTTGATAGCTTGTAAATCATCACAATTAAAATACCAGTATGAAAAGATTTATTTTTTATTTTTTTCTGTTCTTATGTATAAAAACATCAGCACAAAAATTTGAAGGGCTTGCACCAACACCACCAATGGGCTGGAATAGCTGGAATACTTTTCAAACAAATATTTCTGAAGAATTGATAAAGGGCATTGCAGATACAATGGTTTCATCAGGCATGAAAGATGCCGGTTACACTTATATTGTTTTGGATGATGGCTGGATGGCAATGCAACGTGATGGTATAACGGGTAACTTAATTCCGGACCCGAAAAAATTTCCGCATGGCATGAAGGCGCTTGCTGATTATGTGCATTCAAAAGGCTTGAAGTTTGGCTTATATAATTGTGCGGGTACTAAAACCTGCGCAGGCTATCCCGGCACACGTGGTTATGAATACCAGGATGCACGCTATTATGCTTCGCTTGATATTGATTATTTAAAATTTGATTGGTGCTATGCAGATAGCCTTAATGCAGTTGAAGCTTATACTACTATGAGCAAGGCGCTGCTTGCGGCAAGAAGGCCTGTTGTGTTTAGCTTATGTGAATGGGGCAGTCACAAACCATGGTTATGGGCTGCAAAAGTTGGGCAGTTATGGCGTGCTACAGGTGATATCGGCGCTTACTTTGATACGGTGATTTCTAACAATAACTGGAAACCAAATACGGTTACAAAAATTATAGACCAGGAAGCAGGCATACGTGAATATGCAGGCCCAAATCACTGGAATGATCCTGATATGCTTGAAGTAGGTAATGGCATGAAGGAAGGCGAAGACCGTGCACATTTTTCAATGTGGTGCATGCTTGCAGCGCCGCTTATTGCAGGTAATGATATCCGCAAAATGAGTGCAGCAACAAGAACTATTCTAACAAACAAAGATGCAATTGCAATAGACCAGGATTCGCTTGGTGTGCAGGGCTTTCGTTATGCAACAAATGATAGTTTGGAGACATGGTTAAAGCCGTTGAATAATGATAACTGGGCTGTATGTTTTTTGAATCGTTCTTCACAGCCACAGAAAATAAATTTTAACTGGAAGAATGAAAACATCAACGATTCGCTTTCATCAAAACAATTAAATGCCGCAACAACAACCTATAAAATAACTGATGTGTGGACAAAGAAAAGTCTTGCAACAACATCAAAACCGTTAACTGCAATTGTACCTTCTCATGATGTATTGCTGTTGCGTTTAAGCAAGTGATGAACATTTTTGAATAAGCAAGCATAAAAGGTTTTAAACTTCATAAGTTTAAATTTTTTATTGCAGAAGCTACAAATAATGTAGTTCAGAAAACTATATCAAACAAAAAAATTAATGACTTTGAAGATGGTCTTGAATACTATTCTGCAACTGAAAGCGAATGCGGTTTTATAGTTACAGAAGATGTAAACGATTTTTATTTTCAGAAATACCTGTATTAACTGCGAAAGCTTTTTTTGAAAAGCATATTGTTAAACAAAAGTAACCAATTCTTACCCGGCCTGTAACTCCGCTACCTTTGCTCTTATCTTTCCTTCAATCTCATCAGCCATGCCTTCATTATCTTTCAACAAGGCTTTTACGGCATCACGGCCCTGCCCAAGTTTATTACCATCATAACTAAACCAGCTTCCGCTTTTTTGTATGATGTTCATTTCAACTCCCATATCAATTATTTCACCGATTTTGCTGATGCCTTCACCAAAAATGATATCAAACTCTGCACTGCGAAATGGCGGTGCCACTTTATTTTTAACCACTTTTACTTTAACGCGGTTGCCAATTGCTTCATCGCCATCTTTTATTTGAGCACTGCGGCGAATATCCAAACGCACAGAGCAATAAAATTTTAATGCATTACCACCGGTTGTTGTTTCGGGATTGCCGAACATTACGCCGATCTTTTCACGCAACTGGTTTATAAAAATGCATACTGTATTTGTTTTGCTGATGGTTGCCGTAAGCTTACGCAAAGCCTGGCTCATCAATCTTGCCTGCAAACCCATTTTACTATCGCCCATTTCACCTTCCAGTTCGCCTTTTGGCACCAATGCAGCAACTGAATCAATCACCACAACATCCAATGCACCAGAAAGAATTAAACGGTCAGCGATTTCTAAACCCTGCTCACCATAATCAGGTTGAGAGATCAATAGATTATCAATATCAACACCAAGCTTTTGTGCGTAAGAACTGTCAAACGCATGCTCCGCATCAATAATCGCACAAATGCCGCCTTTCTTTTGCGCCTCTGCAATTACATGCGTGGCAATCGTTGTTTTACCGCTAGATTCAGGCCCATAAATTTCAACTACACGACCCTTAGGCAAGCCACCAACGCCAAGCGCAATATCCAACCCAATAGAACCGGTTGATACAACTTCCATTGTATATTCTCCGCGTTCATTCATCATCATTACGCTGCCTTTGCCGAAGTCTTTATCAATTTTTTCAATTGTTAATTTAAGAGCCTTTAGTTTTTCAGAACCTAAAGCCACAGCTTCTTTATCATTTTTCATTATAACGTTTTATAGAGTTTGCAAAGCTAATTATTTTATCAAACAAATACTAAATTTATTGGTAATATAAAAGCTTAAAATTGATACAAAATAATGCTTTTAAAATATGTGTAAAACAATAGTTATTCACCTTTAATGTTTTTATTTTGTTTCAATTGATTGCAGCCATGAAAAATTTATCAAAGCATTTATTAGTTAGTCTTTTTTTGTTTTTTGTTTTGATTAATGTTAACGCGCAACAAAAAACATACTGCAATCCAATCAACATAGATTATGGTTTTACACCAATACCAGATTTTGCTGAACAAGGTAAACACCGTGCAACTGCAGACCCGGCAATTGTTTTATATAAGGATAAATATTTTTTATTCTCTACCAATCAATGGGGTTATTGGTGGAGTACCGATATGTTGAACTGGAAATTTGTTCCGCGAAAATTTTTAAAACCAGATGCACATGTATATGATGAATTATGTGCGCCTGCAGTGGTTGTGTTGCATGATACAATGCTTGTGCTTGGTTCAACTTACACGCAAGCCTTTCCTTTATGGATGAGCACTAACCCAACTGTTGATGACTGGAAAGAAGCAGTTGATTCGTTTAAAGTGGGTGCATGGGATCCGGGTTTTTTAGCTGATGGCGATGACAAGCTGTTTATCTATTTTGGTTCAAGTAATTTATATCCAACTTATGGACAAGAGATTGATCGAAAAACATTTCAACCCATTGGTGAGCGTGATTCGTTGTTGCATTTGCATGAAGACATTCATGGCTGGGAACGCTTTGGTGAATATCACGACAACACTTTTTTAAAGCCTTTTATTGAAGGCAGTTGGATGACGAAATATAACAGCAAATATTATCTGCAATATGGTGCACCGGGTACAGAGTTTAGTGGTTACGGTGATGGCGTTTATGTTAGTGACAAACCGCTTGGACCGTTTACATATCAATCACATAATCCATTTTCGTTTAAACCTGGTGGTTTTGCAACAGGTGCTGGTCATGGTGCAACTTACCAGGATACTTATGGCAACTGGTGGCATGTAAGCACAATGATAGTTAATGTAAAAAATAATTTTGAACGGCGCATCGGCATCTGGCCGGCAGGCTTTGATAAAGATAATATTTTGTTTTGCAACACAGCGTTCGGTGATTATCCAACTTATCTGCCTTCACATAAAGATGAAGATCACATTAAAGGAAATTTTACAGGCTGGATGTTGCTGAATTATAACAAGCCTGTGCAAGTATCTTCAACGTTTGGAAACTATGAACCGAACAACGCTGTTGATGAAAGTATTAAAACTTATTGGTGCGCAAAAACAAATAAAGGTGAGTGGATTCAATCTGATTTAGGAAATGTAAGCACTGTAAATGCCATACAAATTAATTATGCTGATCAGGATGCGGATATTCTCGGCAAGAGCACAACTATTTATCATCAATATAAATTGTATTCTTCTTTAGATGGTAAAACGTGGAATATTTTGGTTGATAAAAGCAACAACAAAACGGATATGCCGCATGAATATGTTGAATTAGAAAAACCAGTTGAAGCAAGATTTATCAAGCTGGAAAACATTCACATGGCTGATGGAAAATTTGCCATAAGCGGCCTGCGTGTTTTTGGTAATGGCAATGGCGCAAAGCCCGATACCGTAAAACATTTTGTTGTGTTGCGCGGTGATACTGAACGCAGAAATAGTTGGTTAAAATGGCAGCTAAGCAATGATGCTTATGCTTATGTTATTTATACCGGAACTGCACCTGATAAATTATATACAAGCATTATGGTTTACAATGCGAATGAATATTATTTCAGTGCGATGGAAAAAGATAAGCCGTATTATTTCCAGGTTGAAGCCATTAATGAAAACGGTGAAAGCTCAAGAACAAAGGTTATAAAGGTTGATTAACCCGGCACTCTTGAAATATATTTTTCAATTTCTTTTATCTGATCAACTACTTGTTTTGTAGTTGGCTTGCAAGCTTTAGCCTTTCTGAAGAAATCTTTTGCTGCGCGAAACTCACGCTTATTCATAAAGATCTGGCACATGCTTAAATAAGCAACCGCTTCACTTTCTTTATCAGGAATGCCCGCACGAATTGCAGCACGCACATAACTTTCCGCTGCTTTAAAATCGCTTCGTTGCATTGCCATCATACCCAATTGTAATTTGTTAGCGCCTTCTGCTTCTGGCATTGGTGCGCCAAGTGATGAACTTTTCTTCAAATGTTTTTCCGCAGTATCAAAATCCTGGTTCATCATTGCAATGTTGCCTTTTACTGTATAATAAGTTGAACGAATCGGCTTATATAAAAGATTAGGAAACCAGATTGAGTCAAGAATTTTTTGCACTTCATCCATCTTACCTTGTTCCATTGGTTCTTGCAACAAACGTAGCGGCCCAATAAAAAAATGACTCGCCAGGCCAATCAATCCAACAAAATATAAAGGAAACGCAGGCCAGAAACCAGTACCCGTAAGATTAAGAACTACTGCAATTACAATAGCAAGAATGCTTAACCAAAAACGATACTTAATTAGTAAATTATAAAACTTCATACATTAAATAAAGGCGGCGAAGATAACTTAGAGTTGACAGTTGTGCATGTTAGAATTT
>CAZZXW010000014.1:13922-18993 GCA_964658095.1 uncultured Parafilimonas sp.
CCATCAGGATCCTGGAAATATATTTGCTTAACGCCATCCGGCCTTACCTGCGGCGTTTTATTTTTCTGCGACCAATCTCCATACTTTACATTCAATGTGTCGAGATGCTTTGCAAAAAGTTCAACTGAATCAACGCTAAATGCAAGATGTATATTGATATCATGCGGCATTACAGCAGTTGCGCCTTGTACAATATGCAGTTCATTATGATCGCCAATCTTTTCCCAGATATGTTTGTTATCATGAAATGGTTCGGCAATACGAGTTGTCATCAACACCTTTTCATAAAAATCTGCACTCTTATTCATATCAACCACAAAAACAGTTAGGTGGTTCATATGTGGTGCTTGTGCATTAAGTATAACTGAACTTAGCAAGGTTACTAACAGCAATGAAAATATTTTCATATAGAAGTTTAATATTAATCAATTAGAAAGAAGCAAGGTAATAAATAGCAATCATTATTTTTGCTAACTGTTTTTTTGGTCCCGTAGTTCAACGGATAGAATAGAAGTTTCCTAAACTTTAGATACAGGTTCGATTCCTGTCGGGACTACAACTATGGTTTAAAAAGCATGTGAACACAATTCGCATGCTTTTCTTTTTAAAAGAAACATCGCTGCAAATAATTCAATAAAATAATCTGCGTTAATTACGCTGCAATTAATTCTGCTTATTAATTTTAATACACAACCATGCTTATGAAGTTTTGTACCAAACGATTGCTTTTTTTAAGTTGCATTTTTTTATGTATTAACTGCACTAACAATAAAAACCAGTTAAATGTTATTCATACAAATTTTGAAAGTGAAATAGAACAACAACAAAATCTTGTGTTTGCATTTAATAAAGACATTTATCCTGATAGTTTATTGCAATCCTGGGATAGCACAGCTTATATTCAATTCAATCCCGCTGTTAAAGGCGCATTTAAATGGAACAGTTCAAGTGAGCTAACATTTTCCCCTGCGGATGGGTTTCAGCCGGGAATGGAATATACGGCAAAGCTTACTTCAAACGTATTCAATCGAAGTGCAAAAAAATATCCGTTGAACGATGAGATTTTTCATTTTCACACGGCGCCATTACGCGTAACCAACACACATCTTTCTTATACAAGAGGAAAAAATGCAGCCAACGTAATGGTGCAGCTTGATATGAGTTTTAATTATGAAGTAAAGCTGAATGATGCTGCTTCGCATTTAAAATTAAGTGCAAATGGAAATGCGTTAAGCATCTTGTCTGTAAATGCAGGCGCAGGCAAAACATTGTCGCTGCAGTTTATGCCCGTGAATAATTCGCAGAATGAAACACCGCTGAAGATAGAAATGGAGAAAGGCATCGCGGTTAACCATAGTAAGTATATCTCTGCAAATGATACAAGCTTCACGGCTGCAATTCCCTCAAGATTTAATTTAAGTGTTACAGACATATCTTCTCAACATAACGGAACTGAAGGTACCGTAACTGTAAACACTTCTGAACCTGTTTTAGAAGATCATCTTAAAAATAAAATTACGATTGAGCCGCAAGTTCCGTTTGATGTAACGGTTAATGATGCAGGCTTCACCATTACCAGCGCAAAATTTTCACCAACACAAACTTACCAGCTTTCGGTTTCATCAAATCTTGAAGGTGCGTTTGGCGGTAAGATGAAAACAGATTATTCCGGTTCTGTTTTTTTTGGCAAGCTCAAACCATCTGTTACGTTCATCAATCAAAAAGGCATGTATCTTTCTTCACAAGGTTATAAAAATCTTGCGCTGAATATTGTAAACATTCCGCAGGTGCAGGTAACCGTTATAAAAGTGTATGAAAATAATCTTGAGAATTTTTTGCGAAAAGATAAAAACTATGGTTACGGTTATGAAGAAAGTAATGACAATAATAGTGACGCTGACAACGACGATAACAGCGGCGATTATGAATATTATGAAACAGAAAATTTAGGTGATACCATTTTCAAGCAAGACTACAATACATCAAAGCTTCCGAAGCTGAATGCGGCTTCTATTCTGCATCTTGATTTTACAGATAAGATAAAAGATTACAATGGCATTTATGTTATCACAGTTGCATCAAAACAACATTACTGGATTCAGGAATCAAAAGTGCTTTCGTTGTCTGATATTGGTTTGATTGTAAAGGAAGATAATAATAATATGTATGTGTTTGCTAACTCTATAAAAGATGCAACAAACATGAGTGGTGTTGATATTTCATTTATCAGCACCAACAATCAAAAATTATATACAGCAACAACCAATAGCAGCGGCGTTGCTGTGTTTAACGACATCAACAAACATTCGCCCGGTTTTGAAGTAGGAATGGTAACAGCAAAGAAAAATGATGAGTTTAGTTTTGTTTGGCTTAATAATAGTTTGATCGAAACCTCACGTTTTGATGTTGGTGGCCGCACACCAAATAACACCGGACTTAACGCAATGATTTATGCAGAACGAAATTTATATCGCCCCGGCGAAACCATTCACGTAAGCACTGTGATAAGAGATGAGCAATGGAATAACCCGGGAGAAGTGCCGGTTAAGCTTAAACTCATTATGCCAAATGGAAAAGAGTTTGCAACCATGCGCAAAATTTTGAATGAAGAAGGTTCAACAGAAACAATATTCAATATGCCATCAACTGCTTTAACCGGAACATATACTTTACAAGTGTTAACCGGCAATGATGTATTGCTGAATACATATGAAATAAGCATTGAAGAATTTATGCCTGACCGCATTAAAGTAAATTTCAACATCAATAAACAAGAATTTCATCCGGGTGATAGCATTCATAGTTTGATACAGGCTGATAATTTATTTGGAACGCCAGCGGCTAACCGTAATTATCAATGCGAAATGAATCTGAGCAAAGATGTTTTCACCACAAAAAATTATACTGATTACGATTTTACGGTTACAAACAATTTCAGTTTTAATACTGATGAACGCAGTGGAAAAGTAAATGCAAACGGTACAGCCACTGAAGATTTTTCAATACCAACTGATATTGCTAACACCGGAGTTTTAAAAGGTAATCTTATGGCAACAGTTTTTGATGAAACCGGCAGACCTGTACATCGTTACCAGGATTTTACAGTTTATACACAACCGGTTTTCATCGGTATAAAAACAGCGAATGAATATGTGGGTACAAGAGTGCCTGTGAAAATTGATTTGATTGCGCTTGATAAAAATGAGAGCGTACAAAATGCTATTGTGCAGGTTACTGTTGTAAAAAAAGAATGGCACACCGTTATTCAACAGGATGGTAAGAACTTCAAATATGCATCGCAGCAGGAAGATAAAATTATTGCACAGCAAAAGCTAAACATAACAGGCACAGCAACAAATTTTGTTTTTTCACCGCAAGTAAGTGGTGATTATGAAGTGCGTGTTTTTTATGGTGGTTCAAACGCTTATGTTGCAACAGAGTTGTATGCATGGGGTTATGGTGATACGCAATACACTTCATTCGAAGTAAACAATGAAGGCAATATTGATATTAAAACTGATAAAGAAAAATACAATGCCGGCGAAACCATCAATGCATTATTTACAACGCCGTTTGAAGGCAAGATGCTGGTTACTGTTGAGCGTGATCATTTGATAAAATATTATTATCTCGATACAAAAAACAAAGCGGCTTCGCTTTCTTTAAAAGCTGATGGCGATTATCTTCCCAACGTTTATATCTCTGCAACTTTATTCCGGCCAATGAGTGGTGATGATATGCCTTTAACAGTTGCGCATGGCATAAAACCGGTAACTGTTGAAAACACATCCAATCATTTACCTGTTGGAATTAATGTAGCTGCAAAGTCAAGAGCAAACACAAAGCAAACCATTACTGTAAAAACAGAACCCGGCGCTTATGTTACGATTGCCGCAGTAGATGAAGGCATATTGCAGGTTAAAAATTATGAAACGCCTGACCCTTTTAAATACTTTTATCAAAAGGTGGCGCTTGTTGTAAACAGCTATGATATTTATCCTTTGTTGTTGCCTGAAATAAAAACGATAAAGTCAAGCACCGGTGGTGATGCGGCGGCAGAAGAATCAAACAAACGTGTGAATCCTGTATTTGTTAATCGTGTTAAACTGGTTTCTTTCTGGAGTGGAATTATGCAAGCCGATGCAAGCGGTATGGTGCGCTACAACATAGATGTGCCACAGTTTTCAGGAGACTTGCGTGTAATGGCAACCGTTTATAAAGGCAAGGCTTTTGGCGGTGCAGATCAACATATAAAAGTTGCCGACCCGATTGTAATAAGTACAGCGTTGCCACGGTTCTTAAGTCCAAAAGATGAAGTTATCATGCCGGTTACTTTAAGCAACACAACTAATAAAAATGCTAATGCAATTGTTACTGTTCAACTAAATGGCCCGTTAAATATAACGGGCAACAACACACAATCAATAAAGATTACAGGCAACCAGGAACAACGAGTTGTGTTTAATATTTCGGCACAACAGGCAATCGGTGCAGCAAAAGTTACAGTATCAGTAAAAGCAATCAACCAGGTGTTTAACGATGTTACTGACATCAGTGTAAGACCACCCGCATCTTTGCAAAAAATTACAAGCAGCGGCACTGCAAATGAAAGCATGCCTGCAACTATTTCAGTTCAAAACAAATTCATTCCATCTTCTGTTATATCATCATTAATTGTTGGTAAATCACCTTTAGTTCAGTTCACAAAAAATTTATCAAGCCTTGTTTATTATCCTTATGGTTGTGTTGAACAAACAGTATCTGCTGCGTTTCCACAGTTGTATTATGCTGATCTTGTAAAAAGTATTAACGGGAGTAAAGATGATAACCCGAATCCTGCATACAATGTGCAGCAGGCAATCAATAAACTGCAAACAATGCAATTGCCTGATGGCGCTTTGAGTTACTGGCCCGGCGGCAGTTATGAGAGTTGGTGGGGAAGTATTTATGCAACTAACTTTTTAATCGAAGCACGCAAAGCTGGCTACGATGTAAACAATAACACGGTTGATCGTTTGCTTCAATACATGGAATACAAACTTAACAGCAAAGAAGTAGTAACATTCTATTA
>CAZZXW010000015.1:0-15528 GCA_964658095.1 uncultured Parafilimonas sp.
TTTCTTTAAATTTTTTAAAGCAACAGCTTTCTTTGCCGCCTTTTTAGCAACCTTTTTGGGTGCTGATCTTTTTGCAGCCTGCGCCTTTTTTAGATTTTTTAAAGCAACAGCTTTTTTAGCTGCTTTCTTGGGCGATGCTTTTTTAGCGGTCTTTTTAGGAGCGGCTTTTTTAGCTGCATTTGCTTTCTTTAAATTTTTTAAAGCAACAGTTTTTTTAGGAGCAGCTTTTTTATTTGCTTTTGCCATGGATGTATGTTTTTTTTCTTTTTTTGAAATGAATTGTAAGGTAAAAATGTTTTCATCAATAGCAACAATAAAAATTAAAAATTTTTTCTTCTTTCACAGTTTACCTGTTCATCTCTGTAACTTTATACAAGCCGGTGTGTAATTTGCAAATTGAAATTATAAGTTATCATACATGAATAAGAAAACAGTTGTATTAGGCGCATCTTCAAATCCTTCGCGTTACAGTTATCTTGCTGCAAACAGGTTGTCTGCACATGGGCATGATGTAATTGCTATTGGTAAAAGGGTTGGTAAAATAAACGATGTTGATGTAATTACCGGGTTACCTGCTGCTGCTGATGTGAACACAATAACCTTGTATTTAAATGCTGAAAATCAAAAGCAGTATTATGATTACATTCTCTCTTTACATCCAAAGCGCATTATATTTAATCCTGGTGCTGAAAATAAGGAACTGTTTGACTTAGCCCGAAAGAATAATATACAACCCATTGAAGCCTGCACATTGGTATTGCTAAGTACAAATCAATATTGATTTATCTTATCAATACAAAACTTCCTTTTCTTTTTATTGTTATTCCGTTAATTGTTGTTGCTGCTGCAAACCATATATATGTACCTGCTGGCTGAAGCAGGCTTTTAACGCTGCCATCCCATCCATCATTCACATTTAAAGAAGCATAAATTTTTTGCCCCCAGCGATTATAGATTTCAAAAGCAGTTAACTGTGTAATGCCTACAGTTATTAATTTAAAGCGATCATTTTTTCCATCACCATTTGGCGTAAATGCTGTAGGCGCATAAATCTCCGGGCCTTTTTCAACTTTTAAATGAATAGAATCTTTTGTAGCACAGCCTAATGTTGTTGAAGCTGTTAAAACATAAGTTACATCATCATTAAGCGTAGCAACCGGGTTTGCAATAAACGGATTGTTTAAACCTGATGAAGGCGACCATGTATACATATCACCACCACTTGCCTGCAGTTGGTAAGGATAGTTAAGAAGTATTGTTGTATCTCTGCCGGCATAAGCATTAGTAGCATAAATTTTTAAAGGCTTTGATATTGTGTCTGTTATACACCCGTTATCAGCCTGCGCCACCAGTTGTACATTATAATTTCCACCATTTGAATATGAATGTGAAAACTCTGTGTTTGTTGAAAAATTATTATCACCTAAATTAAAGTACCATTGTTTTATACCGATTGTATCGTTTAAGTTTTCAGCTTTAAAAGAAACAGGCGTATTCTTACAAGCTTCATTTACAGATAGGTTAAAATCTATTGCAGGCGCCTGTTTAACATTAATCAGTTTTTCAACAGTGTCTGATGCACAGCCTTCTTTGCTTTCAACAAAAAATTTTACAGCATAACTTCCGATATTATATAATTGTGCTTGTGGTTTTTGCTGATAAGATGTTATACCGTTTCCAAAATTCCAATACCAAAAATTTTCAGTGCCTACATCTAACTTTGTTGCATCTGTAAAATCTGCAGCCTTGTTAGTGCAAACAGGTGCAGCATTAATACTAAAATCTGCAACAGGATAACTGCCAATAGTAATCACTTGCTTAAAAGTATCAGACAAGCATCCGTCATTACCTTCCACATTAAGCGTAGTGTTATATATACCTGCTTCTTTGTATAAATGTGTGGGTGGATTTTTTGCATTGTAAGTTGTACCATCGCCAAAGTTCCAGTACCAGTTTGTAATACTGCCAAACGAAAAAGAACTATCTATAAATGTAAGCGGCGTACCAATGCATGTATTGGCGTGTGGCCCTAAAGCATATTGCGCATTTAAAGCAGTGCACATTTGTTGCAGGTTTACACTGCCGCCTGTAGCTGAAGTAAAGCCCCAGTAAACAAGCGGATCATTTTTAAATATTGTATTAATAATATCCTGATGAAGAGAGAGCCGCAATGAATCATCCATACTTACTTCAAGCAGTTGCTTTGAAGGTTGCCAGTTTATGCGGAACACATGCCATTTACAATCTTCTATATTATCGCTGTTTGCCAAAGCAGTTACCGGCCCGGCAAGATTGTTTGAAGATGAATGTACCACATCACCATTTGCCTGTATAGCAACATGATCATAGTAAGGATCATCATCATTAAAATTCTGGTAGGTATCAATAGTTACGCCAAGTGATGGTACTATGCCGCCAAAGCCAATACCTTCACCTGCAACGCCAAGGCTGGTGCTTATTGGTTGCAGCACGAACGCAATACCATCTGCGCCGCCTTCATCCAAACATCCTAAAAAAACATTGAAATAATAATCGAATGGCTGGGTAAGATCAATTTTATTTTTATTCCATATTGAACCAGATTCAAACATTTCTGCTGTGGTTAGGGTGTAACAATGACAACTATTTTGCGTTGCGTTGCCATTAAGCACATAAGGGCTTTGAGCAATTACATCAAGCCCTGTTAACATCATCCACAAGAAAAAAAAATACTGTTTGTATTTCATTATAACAGCGGCAGGCAATTTTTTACAAGATAATTATTATAAATTGTATGCTGCTTTAATTGTATGATACAATAACGATTAAAATAGAATATCTTCAAATTTTGTATTTTATTTGCTGCCTTTTTTGATAATAAACTTGCTATGAATACAGATAAAGTTTTTGATGAAAAAATAAAGCATGCTTCAGACTTTAAGTTTGGAACAACAGTGGCCAATGTGTTTGATGATATGGTGAACCGTTCTGTACCTTTTTACGGCGAAATGCAGCGCATGATAGCAGAATTGGCGGCTGACCATTCAAAAGAAAATACTTATGTATATGATCTTGGTTGCTCAACAGGAACAACAATGATTGGCATGAACACTCTTGTGCCTGAAACCATTGAATTTATTGGTGTTGATGATTCTCCGCAGATGCTGGAAAAATGTGATAACAAATTAAAAGAAGCCGGCTTTAAAAGAAATTATCAATTGATCAATGCTGATTTAAACAGCAGTATTGAAATAAACAATGCATCTGTTGTAGTGTTATGTTTAACACTGCAATTTGTACGGCCAATACACCGTGAACGGTTGGTAAAAACAATTTTTGATGGCTTGCAGAAAGATGGTGTTTTAATATTGATTGAAAAGATTTTGGCAGAAGACAACACTTTTAACCGTGACTTTATAAAATATTATTACGACATGAAGCGCCGTAATTATTATAGTGAAATGGAAATTTCTCAAAAGCGTGAGGCGCTTGAAAATGTTTTAATACCTTATAAACTAAGTGAGAATAATTTAATGTTGCGGGAAGCTGGTTTTGCCCATGTGGAAGTATTCTTTAAATGGTACAATTTTGCAGGCCTTATCGCCATAAAAAAATAATATGGTAACAATCGGCAACTTCTTTTTTAAGTACCGTAATTGGCTGTTTATCATTTTTTATGCATTACTATTTGTACCTTATGTTCCGCAATTATTTACACCTAATGCCTTCGGCGAAAAATATTATCTCTATCCAATAATTATTGGCATAATAATAACTATTACAGGCCAGGCAATTCGCGGTGCGACTATTGGGCTTGCTTACATCATTCGTGGAGGAAAAAACAAAAAAGTGTATGCTGAAGATCTTGTAATAACCGGCATTTTTGCGCATTGCCGTAACCCACTATACGTTGGTAATATATTGATGCTTGCCGGTGTTGGCATTTTATCAAACTCGTTATTATATGTTGTGATAATGATACCGTTTTTTCTTTTTGTTTACCAGGCAATTGTGTTAGCTGAAGAAAATTTTTTACGCAATAAATTTGGTGAACAGTTTAATACGTATTGTGCAAGAGTAAATCGGTGGATACCTAAATTAAAAGGTATAAGTTCAACCTTTAGCAACATGAAATTTAACTGGAAACGTTATATCAACAAAGAGCATACAACTACCTTTATATGGCTTTGTGGCATTGTATTGTTATTGTTATTTTATTATCCTCAATTAACGCATTATAATTTTTCTTTGCGCAATACTTTACTTATCATTATTCTTTCAGTATTGCTTGTTATTTATATCATCGTTCGCATATTAAAAAAATCAGGCAGATTGGTTGAGTAATATTGCACTCACTGGCATGTTTTTAGTCGCTATTAATAAAAATTTATTTATGGGCGATGTAAAAAACATAACTAATACAGAAGCTGTCGAAAAAATTAAAATAATTACTAAAAATGCAGGCACTTGTTTATTCTGTTCAAAAATTGAAACAGGTAAGCCATTTTCCACAAGGCCAATGAGTGCACAGCAGGTTGATGATTATGGCAACATTTGGTTTTTAAGTGATAAAGACAGCACAAAAAATATGGAAGTAAAAGATGATGATCATGTGCAATTATTATTCAGCGGCTCAAGCCATTCAGATTTTTTAAGTTTATATGGTAAGGCAACTGTTTTATATGATAAAGAAAAAATCAAAGAATTGTGGGAGCCGATTGTTAAAACCTGGTTCCAGGAAGGCAAGGATGACCCGCACATCAGCGTAATTAAGGTTACACCCGAAGAAGGTTACTACTGGGACACTAAACATGGAAAGCTGGTATCGCTTGCAAAAATGGTTGCATCAATGGTTACAGGCAAAACTATGGATGACGGCATTGAAGGCACTATTGAATTATAATCGTAAAGCTGTTTATAATTAGCAGCTTTCAATATTCATATTTATCCTTCCAGCGGCTTTTTAAAAATTTGCGTAGTTCATCTTCTCTGATATTATTACCGGGCTCAAAAAATTTCATGCCTTCAATTTTTTTTGGTAAGTATTCCTGGTCTTCAAAATTACCTTCATAAGAATGACTGTATTTATATCCTTTGCCATAATCCAAATCTTTCATTAAACGCGTTGGTGCGTTGCGAATATGTAAAGGCACCGGTAAATCACCATGTTGTTTAACAGCAGATGTAGCAGCGCCGATTGCAGTTGTTGCTGAATTACTTTTTGGTGATGAAGCAAGATAGATGGCACATTGTGATAGAATAAGTTGAGATTCAGGCCAGCCGATTTTATTCACTGCATCAAAAGTAGCGTTGGCTAACAACAAAGCATTTGGGTTTGCATTGCCAATGTCTTCGCTTGCAAGTATCAGCATTCTTCTTGCAATAAATTTTACATCTTCGCCGCCTTCAATCATGCGCGCCAGCCAATATACTGCGGCATTAGGATCGCTGCCGCGAAGGCTTTTTATAAAAGCTGAAGTAATATCATAATGCTGCTCGCCCTGCTTATCATACAAAGCAATCTTTTTTTGCGCAACATTCATCACAAGCTCATCTGTTACAACAATCTCTTTTTTATTTGATGATGTTATAACAAGTTCAAATAGGTTTAATAGTTTTCTGGCATCACCACCGCTGATGTTTATTAAAGCTGATGTTTCTTTCAAATCAATTTTATACTTTTTTAATACCTCATCTTTTTGCATTGCATTTTTAAGAAGATGAATCAAATCATTTTCATCAAGTGGTTTTAAAACATACACCTGGCAACGGCTAAGCAATGCAGATATCACTTCAAAAGATGGGTTCTCTGTTGTAGCGCCGATCAATGTAACAATTCCTTTTTCAACGGCACCCAACAATGCATCCTGCTGGCCTTTATTAAAGCGATGTATCTCATCAATAAATAAAATAGCCTTTGTTTCCTGCTTAGCTTTCTCAATTACTTCGCGTACATCTTTTACGCCGCTGCTGATAGCGCTTAACTGGTAAAACGGAACGCTTAAAGTATGTGCAATAATATTGGCAATAGTTGTTTTGCCGCTGCCCGGCGGGCCCCAAAAAATCATTGACGGAATGTTTGCATTCTCAATGGCTGTGCGCAGAATGCTGCTCTTGCCAACAAGGTGTTGCTGGCCTGCCAGTTCTTCTAAATTTGAGGGCCGCATTCTTTCAGATAAAGGAGGCATACTAAGTACGATTTACGATGTACAAAGTTATAAAGAGAAATAGTGAAGTAAGATGTAATGAAGCAGTAATAAAACTAATTCATCTTTAAAGGAGCGATCAGATCGAAGGGCGGAATTTTTACTTCAAACACTTTTTTGTTGTTTTGATTTTCCATTTCATAAGTGCCGAACATTCTCCCAAGCTCACTGCGCAGGTTGCAGCCGCTTACATATTGAAATTGCTTTGAGGGTTGCAGCACAGGTTGAACACCAACAACACCTTCACCTTCTACATCTTTATACTCACCGTTGCTGTCAAAAATTTTCCATTGCCTGCGCAATAGTTTTACGCTAAAGTTATTATGATTTTCAATTGTAATGCGGTAAGCAAACATATATTCATTATTAGCAGGGTTGCTGTAATCTGATTGATAATAGCTCTCTACACTTATCTCTACACCTTCTGAAATTTTTGAAACCATCATTGGATTGTTTGCAGAATAAAGATATGGATTTAATGATTCGATAATCAATAAAAATTAATTTTAAGTTTATATGCAACGTTATAAAAATGCAGGCAATTCAGGTGTTCAGTTATTTGAAGTTGGTACCGGTTTTATAATACTTGAATTTGGTGATGCAACGCGTTATTTATACAATTATGAAAAGCCTGGCAAACATCATGTTGATAATATAATAAAGCTTGCAAAAAAAGGAAGTGATTTAAACACCTACATCAACAAATACGTAAGAGACAATTATTTTGAAAAATTAAAATGAGTTATGGTAACTATTTTGCAGTTTATAAATGCAATTAATATTAGTTTATGCGAAGAATAGCTGTGGCAAAAGGTGATGGCATTGGTCCTGAAATTATGGATGCCGTATTAAAGATTTTTTATGAAGCAAAAGTACCTTTAGAATATGTGCAGGTTGAAATGGGTAAATGGGTTTTCGATAAAGGCTTTAATAACGGCATGACGCCTGAAGCAAAACAAACTATTGAAGACCTCGGTATTTTGTTTAAAGGGCCAATGGAAACGCCTAAAGGTAAAGGCGTTAAAAGTATAAATGTAACGGCCCGCAAAACCTGGAACACATATGCCAACACCAGAACGTTTCAAACACTACATGGAGTAGATACAGTTTTTAGCAAAGCAGGCATTCTGGTTGATATAACCGTTGTACGTGAAAACATTGAAGATACGTATGGCGGCGTTGAGCACATGCTTACACATGATGTTGCATTAAGCCGCAGGTTTATTACCCGGCCCGGAAGTTTGCAGGTTATTAAATATGCATTTGAATTAGCCAAGAAGAAAAATGCACGCAGAATAACCTGTGCACACAAAGCAAACATCATGAAAATTACAGATGGTTTGTTTTTAGAAGTATTTTATGAAGTAGCCAGAGATTATCCTGAACTAAAGTTTGATGATGTAATTGTTGATGATCTGTGCATGAAGCTTGTAACAAGGCCTGATACCTTTGATGTAATTGTGTTAACCAACCTGCAGGGCGATATTGTTAGTGACCTTTGCGCTGGCCTTGTAGGTGGTTTAGGTTTTGCGCCTTCTGCCAATGTTGGTGATCACATCAGCATATTTGAAGCAGTACATGGCACTGCACCGGATATTGCAGGTAAAAATATAGCTAACCCCACTGCGCTGTTATTAAGCGGCATCAGCATGTTGCAGCATTTAGGGCTTATGGAAAACGCCGTTACTATTGAAAACGCTTTGCTTTATACTTTGGAACAAGGTTATCATACAGGTGATTTTGGTGATAAGTCAAAACCTGCTGTAAACACAACAGAGTTTGCAAAGATCATTATTGAGAATTTTGGTAAGCAACCTGAACAAGGTGCAAGATCTTTCTTAGAAAATACAGCAGGTGCAGATAAGCATTTAAAGCTGGAAAAAAATACCATGCTTGAATCAAAAGAGTATGAAACAGAAAAAATAATCGGCGTTGATTTTTTTATTGAAAGCAATGAACAACCTGTAACAATCGCGAATAAATGTTTACGCCATGCCGGTGTAAAGTTCAAGCTTATAAATATTAGTAACCGCGGTACACAGGTTTGGCCAACAGGTTCTGTTTATACCAATCTTGTTAATCAGTATAATGTACGTTTTGAAAGTATTGATGATGTGCCGCTTAATCAGCAGGATGTACTTGGCTTGTATGTAAGCCTTAGCGGCGATTTTAAAATCTGCTCTTCTGAATTGCTTTTATTGCTTGGCGATAAACGTGCTTATAGTTTAGCGCAAGGCCAATGATTGCTAACTTATTAGCATCAATAATAACCTGATAAAGTTTTATCGATATTATATAATTAAAATAAAACTGATTACTTTATCTCCATTAACTCAGCAACAGATTCTGGTTCAACCCAGGCGCCATATTCTTTTATAAGATTAATAAGTTCATCAACAGCAACATTGTTATCTACATTGCGCTTTATAACTTCTTTGCCTTTGTATAAAGTTACCTTACCAATGCCGCTGCCTACATAACCAAAATCAGCATCTGCCATTTCACCCGGACCATTAACAATGCAACCCATGATAGCAATTTTTACACCTTTAAGATGATTGGTTACAGCACGAATTTTTGCAGTTGTTTCCTGTAAATCAAACAATGTTCTGCCGCAGCTTGGGCAACTGATGTACTCTGTTTTTGAAATGCGTGTTCGTGTTGCCTGTAAAATGGAAAAGGAAGTTGAATTTAAGAACTGGTGATTGTTTGTAACAGGAATGTAATTGCGGCCGCTAAGTTTTACATTCTGCATTTTTTTGGGATCATTCATTAGCCAGATGCCGTCGCCAAAACCATCTAATAACAATGCGCCAGCTTCTGCAGAAAACTGTATCAGTTGTTCATCTACTTCACTGCAGTTGCTTTCAATACAAATAATAACAGGTGTTTTAATGTTTCGTTTCATTAAATCAGCAATGTTTTGCCTTATATCAGCCATGTTATTTTTTCCGGTTGAATACAAGCAAAGCACTGCAGTAACATCTGTTGCAATAAGATCAATTATTTTTTGTTTGATGGTTGCATCAATAGTATGCACATCCATTGAAATAAAATTCTGTGCAGATGATTTCTTTTCTGCATCTAAATATTCAATGCCTTCAAACAAAGGGAAAGCAACAGCCGCTTCATCTTTAGAAAGATTCATCCATTTTTTTGCGTTGCAAATAATTTTTAAAGTGCCTGGCAAATGAAAATCTAACATTTTATCAGCGGTATAAATATAGTCGGCTGCTGAATCGGTAATGTTCCATTTATCAGTTGCTATGTTATAATTATAACCAATTGCCTGCAAATCTTCAGTATTTATTTTTTCTTTTTGCATGAAGTCTGCAACCACAACCGGCACCAACATACCGCCAATATTATTTACTTCATGCGTTTGCCTTCTTTTATATTCAAACGGATTATAAGAAAGAGCAGCCGTTGAATGCTGGCCGTTAATTGTTGACCGATGGCTGTTTGAAACATGCAGTTTATCAGAAATGTTATGCAATAAATCTTTTACCCGTGAATGATGGTTGCGATGCTCATAACGCTTCACCAAATCTTTACAAACCGGAATTTCAAATTCTGGATCTTCAGTTAATGAAACGCGTATGGTATCACCCAATCCATCTTCCATTAAAGTGCCAATGCCTACAGCACTTTTTATTCGGCCGTCTTCACCATCGCCGGCTTCAGTAACGCCAAGGTGTAAAGGATAAATTTCATTAAACTCTTCAAACATTGTAGTAACCAGCAAACGATAAGCCTGCACCATAACCAGTGTATTGCTTGCCTTCATACTTAATACAATGTTGTTATAATTTTCATTGCGTGCAATGCGTAAAAATTCCATGGCACTTTCAACCATTCCCATTGGCGTATCGCCATAACGGCTCATGATCCTGTCACTTAAAGAACCATGGTTTGTGCCAATGCGCATAGCTGTTCCATACTCTTTACAAATCTTAACCAATGGCGTAAAGCGTTCACGAATGCGATCAATTTCTTCTGCATATTCAGCATCCGTATATTCAATCTGTTCAAACTTTTTCTTATCAACGTAATTGCCAGGGTTCACTCTTACTTTCTCAACAATGCGTGCAGCAATTTCTGCGGCATTTGGTGTAAAATGAATATCTGCAACCAGCGGAGTTTTATAACCACGTTTATGTAATTCATTTTTTATGTTCAGTAAATTCTCGGCTTCTTTTTTTGATGGCGCCGTAATGCGCACCAGCTCTGCACCTGCTTCAATACAACGAATAGATTGTTCAACGGTGGCTTGTGTATCCATTGTGTCAGTAGTCGTCATGGTTTGCACACGAACAGGATGAAGATTACCTAACAAAAGATCACCTATCTTAACCTCTAACGTTTTTAAACGGCTGTATTCTGTAAGTGAATTACAATATAACTGCATAGAAATAATTACAATACAAAGTTACAAATTAGCTATTGCTGGTATGTGAAATTTTGGGAAACCTGATTAAAGATGTTCTTTACTGTATTGCAGGCGCTCTGAACAAAAAGCATTGAATTCAATCTCTGTTTCGCGGCTAACATCAGATTCTGTTTCTTTTTGGAGGATTTTATTATTCTTAAAATCAACGGTAAGCATGTTATCTTTTAGAACAATATTGTTTACATCCTGCCATTGATAATGTTTTGATGGGAAGCTATTGATGACTATTTCTTCAGCATCAAATCCAATTTCCTGGGGCATTTTTAATTGTCTTTCTGTAAATGATGCAAACACATACAATAATGCAATTACCAGGTTATTTTGTGGAGGCAAGAACCATAGTATAGCACCGGCTGTTAAAGCCCATCTGAATATAATTACAGGATTTTTTTTTCTGTTGATAAAAAAACTGTAGATCAAAAAAATAATTATAAAGCCATCAAGAATTAGCTCTACATAGAAAACGTTGGCTGAAGCGCCGGTATATATTAACCCAAAAACAGATACGCTAACAGCGAGTACACACATTAAAACGCTGATTATATTTAACAGCTTAAAATCTGCCTTCTTTAACGTTACAACAAAGTCATACTCTTTATTAGAAGCCATTAACTATTGCTTTTCGCTAAAAGATTACACATCTTCCATAATAATCTTGCGGCAACCAATGCATCATAATTACTATCGCCAACACCAACTTCCACCATATCAAAACCAATTAATTTTTTGCCGCTTTCCACAATTTTTTTAAGCAAATAAAGAATTTGTTCAGATTGAAAACCGCCGGGCACCGGCGTGCCTGTATGCGGGCAAAGTTTTGGATCAAGGCCATCAATATCCAAACTAAAATAAATGCATTGCGGCAAATGATAGATCATCTCATCTACAATATGTACCCAATGATCACCGGCAAACAAACGTTCTTTTATCTGCTGATCAAAATAAGTGATGATCTTAAAATTACTGCTGCAGATGTACTTCCATTCTTCCTGGCAAAAATCTCTTATGCCTGCCTGTACTAGCCTTTCAATAGCAGGTATTTCTGTTAATGCATTGTACATAATGCTGGCATGCGAGTAATTAAAATTTTCGTATGCTTTACGCAGGTCACAATGTGCATCAATTTGTAAAATGCCAAAGCTTTTATGTTTTTCTGCAAGCGCTTTATAGTATCCAAAAGCTACGCTGTGATCGCCGCCAAGCAAGCCCACAAGTTTACCTTTATCAAGCAGGCTTTTGGTTTGTTCATACACCCAATTGTTCATCATCACGCTGCCTTCATTAATTTCTTTAAGGCTCTTCAGCATAAACTTATTGCTTTGCACATCCTGCCCATGCGCAATAAAATCTATATATAATTCCGCTTCTTTGCGCAGGTAATCACTTTTCATCAGGATCTTTTTATCAATATCACGCATAAAAAAACCCTGCTTCCATTCTTCAGGCATATCTGCATCAAATAAATCTATATCTGAACTGGCTTTAAATATATGTTCAATAGCTCTTGCAGTACCGGCATTGCAGCTAACAGTAACTTCCCACGGCACAGGCAGCAGCACAACCTTTGCATCTTCTTCATTAAAAGGCAATCCGAATATATTGTTGTTGCGGTTGGCAACCGCATTAATGTCAAATTTTGAAAGATCAGTCATTATAAGTTTTTAGAAAAAGTTGTGCAAGATACTAGCAATTTTAAAACCATCTTTTGTTATTGGCTTTCTGTTTGGTTTAAGAACGAAACTTAACAAAATGCTTTTAAAATGTTTAGAACAATCGCACAACCTTTTAAGTTAATTTTGCAGCCGAATTTTTAGTATGAAGAAAATGCATATAGTTGCTTTGGTACTTATTGCACTTGCCATTGCAACACTTATTAGTTTTATGGGCGATGTAACCATGTACGAAACAATTGCCTCTGCAAAACAAAGACCCGGCAAAGCTGTAACGCTTATTGCAAAGATGGATAAAGCCCAGCCGATGAATTATGATCCCATTAAAAATCCAAACTATCTTGAGTTTACCGCGGTTGATACGTTAGGTAATACAATTGAAGTTGTGTATCATAACACCAAGCCTGTTGACATGGAAAAAAGTGAAAGGCTTGTTTTGAAAGGAAAAGTAGAAGACGGCAGGTTTGAGTGTAAAGATATATTGTTAAAATGCCCTTCCAAGTATAAAGATGATGCCAATGCCAATGCAAAAAATGTAAGCGCATCTGTACAATAATCTGCAATGAAGTATAATGGTGAACACTTATTTTGGGGCGAGGCAGGTCATTTCTTTGCAGTGCTTTCCTTTGTTGCTTCGCTTGTAGCAACCATCAGTTTTTTTAAAGCTTCCCATAATAATTTATTGGCTCAACACCAAAGCTGGCTAAAGCTTGCAAGAGTTTCTTTTTTTATTGAAACGGTTTGCGTGTTTGGCATTTTCGGTGTAATGTATCACATTATTTCAAGTCATTACCATGAGTATTATTACGCATGGAACCACTCATCGCGTAGCCTGGAAAAAAAATATTTATTTGCAAGTTTCTGGGAAGGCCAGGAAGGCAGTTTTATGCTCTGGAATGTTTGGCATTGTGTGCTTGGCTGGATTTTAATCTGGCGCAGTAAAAAATGGGAAGCACCGGTTTTAACTGTTGTAAGCTTTGCACAGGTTTGCATTTCAACCATGTTGTTAGGCATTTATTTTTTTGGATGGAAGGCCGGCAGCAACCCGTTTGCTTTATTGAGAAATGAATTGAATGCACCGGTTTTATTTACTAACCCGGATTATTTACAATTTCCAAAAATTTATGAAGGCAACGACCTTAATGCGGCTTTGCAGAACTATTGGATGGTGATACATCCGCCTATTTTATTTTTAGGTTTTGCATCCACCATTGTTCCGTTTGCTTATGCCATTGCAGGCTTGATGAAGAATGACCATACCTGGATTAAAAATGCTATTCCGTGGGCAGCATTTTCAGGTGCTGTGTTGGGCACAGGTATAATGATGGGCGCAGCGTGGGCTTATGAAAGCTTAAACTTTGGCGGTTACTGGGCCTGGGATCCTGTTGAGAATGCTTCACTCGTTCCATGGCTGGTAATGATTGGCGGCCTGCATACAGCTATCGTTTATAAGAACAGTGGCTACTCATTAAAAGCCACTTACCTGTTTTTCATCTTGTCTTTTTCATTGGTACTGTATTCAACATTTTTAACACGAAGTGGTATTTTAGGTGATACATCCGTACATGCATTTACCGAGCAGGATATGAGCGTTCAACTCGTTTGTTTTGTACTGATATTTTTTGTGCCGGCAATAATTTTATATTTCTATCGCAGCAAGTCAATTCCATTCATTAAAAAAGAAGAAAGCAGTTACAGCCGTGAGTTTTGGATGTTTATTGGTGCGCTGGTGTTGTTTTTATCGTCCATCATTATTACTGCAAAAACGTCCATACCGGTATTTAATAAAATTTTCGGCACAAACGTAGCCATGCCTGAAGATCCTGTTTTTTCGTACAATCAAATACAGGTTTTTATTGCGATAATAATTGGTGTACTTACTGCCATCACGCAGTATTTTAAATATAAGAACACAGATAAAAAAGTTTTTTTAAAAAAGATATTGCCGCCAACCGTTGTTGCACTTATTATAAGCCTTTGCATAAGTCTGATCGGCAATATTAATTATGATGTAAAAGGCGCAGGCTTTATGATTGCAATTCATATTGCTATGTTTGCCGCAGTGTATGGCTTTGTTGCTAACCTTGCTTATTTATGGATTGGATTAAAAGGCAAAATGAAATCTGCAGGTGCATCTGTTGCGCATATTGGTTTTGCACTGGCGCTGATTGGTATTTTAATTTCATCAAGCAGGAAAACTACGTTGAGTGAAAACACAACCGGGATTGCGTTATTGCCAAAATCAAAAGATTACGATCCGCAGGAAAACATAACCTTATTTAAAGGTGTGCAAACAGATATGGGCAAGTATGATGTTACTTATGCCCGTGATACGCTCAATAATTCAAACCATAAAAAATATTTTGAATTACAGTTTGCAAGTAAAGATGGAAAAGAAAAATTTAAAATCTATCCCGACTTAATTAAAAACAATAAAGGTGCAGAGGGTAATTCTGCTAATCCTGATAATAAACATTATTGGAACCGCGACATATTTGTGTATGTTTCTGCGGCGCAGAACGGTGAGCAGGATGATACAAGCCAATACAGGCCTGTTGCCATGAAAGTGGGTGATTCGGCTTTTTTCTCAAACGGTATAATTATATTAAACAAGGTTGAAAAGAACACAGATTCACTTAACAAAAAACTATTGCCAGGCGAAGTTGGTATTGGTATGAACATGACTGTGATCTCAAAAGATGGAATGCACTACAAAGCAATGCCGGTGGTTGCTTTAAAAGAAAATAATTTAAGAAATATTCCCGACACTGTAATTGCACAAAGCTTAATTATACGCTTTGATAAACTTGCCGATGCAGACGGCGGCAAAATTGAATTAGGCATTAAAGAAGACAAAAGCATTCAAAGTATAATTACGTTAAAGGTTTACCAGTTTCCTTTCATTAATGTATTATGGCTTGGCATTGTAATAATGGTTGCCGGTTTTATCATGAGCATGATACAGCGCATTCGTGCAGGTTTTAAAATTACTGCGTCCCGTTAAATAATTTTTTTTAGGGTTACTTTCGCTTTGGTAAAATATTAATTATAGTATTTCAGTTTATATTAGGTGTTTATGCAACCATGCATTATTATAATAAGGAAGTGTGCAATTTTTATATGCCTGTTTTGTGTGTTGCATGTATCAGCTCAAACCAAACCAAACCTTGCCGGCAAAAATCATCTTGGCATTAATGATACTGTAGTTGTGCAGGCTTGTGTT
>CAZZXW010000015.1:15538-18723 GCA_964658095.1 uncultured Parafilimonas sp.
GCCAATGGCGATACCATACCATGTTCATGGCTTAACGATATTTACCTGTTGGCACACATGAATGATGCACAAAGAAAAAGATTTGCTGAATGGACACGCTTACGCAATGCAGTGTATGTTACATATCCTTATGCCATTGCAGCTTCGCAGGTAATGAATAAAATAAACCTGCAGCTTGTTAATGTAACGGATAAACAAAAGCGTAAAGAAATTATACAGGCGAATGAAAAGCAATTGAAGAGCCAGTTTGCAGATAAGCTTACGCAGCTTTCAGTATACCAGGGCAAAGTATTGATGAAATTAATTTATCGCCAGACAGGCAACAATTGCTATGAAATAATTGAAGATTATAAAGGAAGATTTAACGCCGGCTTCTGGCAAACCGTTGCAGTTTTATTTGGCTCAAACCTACGCCAGACTTATGACCCAACCGGCAATGATCATGATATGGAAATGATTGTGCAGGATGTTGAAAGAATGTATGGTGTAAGACACACATAGAATATTTTTTTCGAATCCACGTATTCCGGACTTTCCAACTTCTACTTTACTTTTGATTTAATGAAGACAGATATTCTTGCCTTTGGTGTACATCCTGATGATGTGGAGTTAGGCTGTTCAGGTACTTTAATTGCAGCCGCAGCGCAAGGTAAAAAAGTTGCTGTGGTTGATTTAACACGAGGTGAATTAGGCACACGTGGCACTGCTGAAACAAGAGATGTTGAAGCGGCTAATGCTGCCAAAGCAATGGGCGTACATGCCAGGGAAAACCTGCAAATGGCGGATGGGTTTTTTCAGAATGATGAAACCAACGTAAGAAAAGTTATTACGGTTATAAGAAAATACCAGCCTGAAATTGTGTTGTGCAATGCGCCGGAAGATAGGCATCCTGATCATGGCAGAAGTGCTAAGCTGGTTGCTGATGCGGCGTTTCTTTCAGGATTAAGAAAGATAGAAACCATTTATAATGATGCACCGCAGCAACACTGGCGGCCGCATTATGTTTTTCATTACATACAAGACCGTTATTTAAAACCGGATTTTCTGTTTGATATTTCTGATTACTACGAACAGAAAATAAAAGCTGTGTTATGCTACACGACGCAGTTTAATACAACTGACACCAGCGAACCGGAAACCTATATTTCCAACCCTGATTTTTTGGAAGTGATTAAAGCAAGAGCTTTGATGTTTGGCAAGCGCATCGGCGTAAGATATGCAGAAGGTTATTTAACCACCAAAATGATTGGTGTGAAAAGTTTTGATGCGTTTATACAAAATGTAACTTAAAAGTTACATTACTTTCACCAGATAATAATTTTTCTTTCCTTTTTGTACAAGTAAGTATTTATTATGAAGCAGCAAAGAACCGGAAATTGAAAATTGCAAATCGGAAACCTTCTTCCTGTTAATACTTACACCACCGTTTTGCACCATCTTTTTTGCTTCACCTTTACTTGAAAAAATATTGGTTTCTGCAAGAAAAGAAATAACATCAATCCCAGCAATAATCTTTGAAAGATTATAATCAATATTTACAATGCCTTCAAGGCTTCGTAAGTCTTCCTCACTTAAACTTTCTGCAGTTGCGTTTTGATTGGCAAACAATCTTTCCGTTGTTTCAAGTGCTTGTTTCAAAGCATCTTCATCATGTACAAATAAAGTTATTTCCTTAGCCAATGTTTTTTGTAACAAGCGTTTTGAAGCATCTGCTTCATGCTGCTTAATAAGATCATCAATTGTTTTTTTTGATAGAAAAGTAAAAATCTTTATCCATTTTTTTGCATCGTCATCTGAAGCATTCAGCCAGAACTGGTAAAATTCATAAGGCGAAGTGCGGTTTGCATCTAACCAAATATTTCCTTTTTCTGTTTTACCAAACTTACCGCCATCAGCTTTTGTAAGCAGCGGACAGGTAAATGCAAATGCTTCTCCGCCAGCTTTACGGCGAATAAGTTCTGTACCTGTTGTAATATTTCCCCATTGATCACTGCCGCCCATTTGCAGCTTGCAGTTATGCTGTTTATATAGCCAGTAAAAATCATAGCCTTGTATTAACTGGTAACTGAATTCTGTAAAGCTTATGCCGTTTTCGCCTTCAATTCTTTTCTTCACGCTGTCTTTTGCCATCATATAATTTACAGTAATGTGCTTGCCAACATCGCGAATAAAATCGAGGAACATCATCTCTTTAAACCAATCATAATTGTTTACCATAACAGCAGCGTTTGGCTTTGCTTCATCAAAATCTAAAAACTTAGATAACTGTTTTTTTACGGCTGTTTGATTATGCTGCAAAATATCTTCACTTAATAAATTGCGCTCTTCACTTTTACCACTTGGGTCACCAACCATACCTGTGGCGCCTCCGACCAACGCATACGGTTTGTGACCGGCTTTTTGTAAATGCACCAGTAACAAAATTGGAACAAGGCTTCCAATATGCAGGCTGTCAGCAGTAGGATCAAAACCAATATAAGCAGATGTTTGTTCTTTATTTAATTGCGCTTCGGTGCCTGGCATTATATCCTGCATCATTCCACGCCAGCGCAGCTCTTCAATCAAATTCATTAAAAAATTTTTGTAAAAATAGTTTGCAGGCTAATGTGTTTACAAATAAAAAAAGCGCAAACAAATGTTTACGCTCTTTTTAAATTTATAATGTAATCAGCTAAACCCCGTCGTCAACCACAGAGCCACGTCTTCCAAAAATTAATGAAATAATAAACAAAATAACAAATACAAAAAACAGAACCTTAGCTATACCTGCGGCACTTGCAGCTATACCGCCGAAACCAAATATTGCTGCGATAATAGCAACAACTAAAAAGATAACAGTCCAGCGTAACATAATTTTTAGTTTTAAATTTTTATAAATAAAATACCGATTAATACAATTAAAATATCATGCCAGATTGTTACTAAATTAAACGTATAAACTTACGCAGCAAAAGATTTACCGCTATATTTGAATACACTTTGAAATTAATCTTGTGTTGAAACAATCAAAACTTATCATACAATTATTGTTGATCTTTTTTTGTCCGTTATGCATTAAGGCACAAACCCAAAGCACTGATTTTAAAGATGATTTGTTTAGTGATACCAGCCTGTTGCATCTTAAATTGTATGCTAATTTCAGAAGCGTTCAAAGAGACAGAAGTGATAACCCGGGTTACCATCCG
>CAZZXW010000016.1:0-18674 GCA_964658095.1 uncultured Parafilimonas sp.
CAAATAATGTAAAGTTTGAAGGTGTTAAGCCAAACAATTTTTCAAGTGAAAATATTTTAGTGCCGATGCATTCAGCAATCAGCGCATTCGCTACAAAAAATGCAGTGAAGCCAAGTAACAGTTTGGTGGGTTTATCTTTTAAAATTTTATCAATCATGATATGAAAAAGTAAAAAATTTCACATAGGAAGAAAAAAACATTTAATGCAATAAGCCATAACGCAATGTTTAGGCCCTTGCCTTTTTTCAACACTGCAATTAAAGAAAGAATGATACATACTGTGTTTATAACCGGAGAAAATATCCAGCCAAGTAATGTTGCAATTTCAATTACTGGTTGCGGTATAAATACATCAGTATTGCTATAACGCATTAGTAAGCACACAACAAAAAATATATTGCAGATGAAGGCTACGCAATGCAAAAAACGTAAACGGTTCATCTTTTGTTTAGCCTGCTCCATTAAACATAAAAGTAAATAAGAAGTACAATGTAAGATGTACCAAGTAAGAAATAAGAAACTTGAAATAAGATACTAATAATTCACTTTTATCTCTTTCATTTTTGTAGGCAGCCAAACCTGCATTTCATTTTTGCCACGGTTGCACCATGTATAATAAGGAATAGCGGTAATTGTTTTTTGTGTTGATTGCAATGTGGTTCCATTTGCAGAAGGCTGTATGTTTGTTGCTTTTATTTGAAGCGCAATTACATCTTCATTCAACACTTTATAGTTTATTGCTTGCACAGGTTCATCTTGCTTTAATACAATGTTCCATGCTTCTTTATCATTATCTGCACCTTCAACACAATACACAATTGGCCCACGCTGAAAAGCAACACGATCATTATTATACAACACATCTTTTTTAGAACTTATCTCAAGCACGGGCATAGCGTATTCAAAACTAATCACATCACCTTTCTTCCATAAGTTATTAATGATTGCATAACCATCTTTTTGTGTAAAGTCAACCGCTTTTCCATTTATAAAAAATTGCAAGGCTTGCTTTGTGCCGTTCTTTGCAAAATATAGATTGCCATCAACAATATTATTTTGTGTCCATCCTGGAATGCGTATATAAACAGGAAGTGTAGTTGATTTTTCAGGATTAATGGCAATGCCTACTTTGCCATTCCATGGATAATTGGTTTGCATATTTACATCAACAGTTGTATTATTTATTTTGATGGAGGTATTGCTTCCAATAAAAAGATTTATCCAAAGGCTGTTATTATCCGAGCCATAAATGTATCCGCCAATGCCTGCAATAAGACGCGAAATGTTTGCCGGGCAACAAGCTGTACCAAACCATTTACTGCGCTCATCATCACCATTTGATGCAAGTGGATTACCATAAAAAATAAATCGCCACTTAAGCTTAATCCATCTAAAGCGCCGTTGTATAAACTGCGTTCAAGCACATCAATATATTTCGCATCACCTGTAAGTGCAGCCATCCTTTCGTTCCATAAAACCATTCCAACAGAAGCACAGGTTTCGCAATAAGCTTCTTTATTCAGCAGATCAAAATCTTTTGTAAAGCCTTCATTATCGCCGCTGCTACCAATGCCACCGGTTAAGTACATGTTCCTATATACCACATCCTGCCAAACAGATTTCATAGCATGCATGTAAGCAGTGTCATCAGTTGTTGCAGCAACATCTGCAGTGCCGCTGTACAAGTACATTGCACGTACTGCATGGCCGGTAATTTGTGTTTGATCTTTTACAGGCAATTCATCCTGCCAGTATTGCGGCGTAAACCATGTTGTGCCATAGGTATAAATGTGTTTGCCACGTTGATTAATATACCAGTTTGCCAGCTTTAAATAATTTTCATTGCCGGTTGTATTATATAATTTCATTAAGCCAATTTCAATTTCTTCATGCGCGCTAAACCATTGCCTGTTGTTGATGCGCATTGTAGTATCAATATGATTGGCGAGACGAATAGCAACATCTAATAACTTTCTTTTACCGGTTGCATCATAATATGCAACGGCTGCTTCCATTAAATGGCCAGCATTATAATCTTCATGCTTTTCAAGTTCTGTCCAGCGCTTTGAAATATCGCCCAACTCATAATAAGTGTCAAGGTAACCATCAGCCATTTGCGCTGCAGCAATATAATTTATCCATCTGTCTGCTGTATTTTCAATTGAAGTATCAGGATGATTTTTTAATGAATAACCCATAGCTTCAAGTGCTTTGTAAACATCGCTGTCATCATAATAAATACCAACAAACTTTCCTGAATGTTTTGCTGCATTGATGAAGTTTTGAATGCGTGGCGTAGCAATTTCAGTTTGATAAATACAAGCCTGTAAAGATTTAGTAGCTACAAGATCAATTTTTGGTTTCCAGAAATGATCGGTTACTTCAACATGAGCGAAATTAACAGGCGAAAAATATTTTATTTGCTGTTGTGCATCAAGCTTGAATTTTATAAGAAAAAGCGTAGCAAAAAACCAGCTTACTATTTTCATAGATTCTAAAAATTAAATGATAAATTAGGATAAATGTAAACAAAACAAACGATGCAATGCTGCAACATCATCAATGCATATTTCACATTGAATGAAAATAAAAGGGATATAAAAAAAAGTGCCTCAGAGAGAATTAACCCGCTGAGGACTTAGAATTAGATGATGTCTTGCGACAATTTCTACGATTGAATAATTTAGATAATTAACCTGCTGCTGTTCCTAACTCAAATGAGCGCTAAACGTTTTCACGCTTCGCTTGAACCCCAACTAAACTATATATCAAATCAGACATTGTAAAGCTAAGTTTTAATTTATAAAATGCAAAAAATTGTATTGATTTTATTGCGAAAAAACCCTGCCCTGATCAATGCGATAATAATAAGGCAAACATCCATCACCCACAACTGTTCCGTTGCTGTGTAACAAAATAAAAGTGCCTCCAAAAGGTACGCCGCCCATGTACTCAAGGCCAACAAGATCTTTTAATACAATCAGTTTTTTTACTGTTGGGTCAGCCACCTGGTTTACGGCAGTATAGTAATTGCTTATCTGGGCAGTAAATTCAGTTTGAGAAATGGTGTTTACATAAGTACTTATTGCGCCGGCATCTAACAGAGAATTTGAATTTACCTGAACTGCCTCATTTCTTACTGCTGCTTTTGTTATTTGTGGTGCTGCTTTTTTTGCAACCTTTTTAGTAGCATCATTTCTAACAGCAATATTTTTTTTCACCATAGGTTTTAACGCAGCATTGAGCGGTGATTTATAAAACACGTTTGAATAAGCCACAAAATCATTTACTATACTTTTTACCTGGTCTGGCTGGCGGTAACTTGTTTGTTGGATGCTTGTTGAAATCTTTTTTAAAGGATCATAGCCATATTTAGTTACCTGCTGATTAGGGTTGGCTGCTTTTAAAGCCTGTACTTTATTTAATAAAAAACTTGAAAAATTAAGATACCAATTATACCAGTCTATCGGTCCCTTGTAATCCACATCACAATCGAGTAACTGAATAGGCAGGTCATTATTTAATATTAGTGTACTTACTGCGCTAATCGCATCTGCTTTTGCTTTGCCAACATGCCCTTCAATACGGAAGAAAGTATCATTTGTCCAATCAGCATTAGCAAGTTTTGTTAGCATGCGCAGGCTGCCTGCACGTGCAGGTATTAAGGCATCATAATAACAAAAAATATTTTGCAGGTTACCACCTTGCGGGCTCCATGTTTTTAAAACATCATTGTTTGTATCACCGGTTAGCACATCATAATAATAAGGTATAGAACGGTTAGCAAGCGATCCATCACCTGCTGTGGTTTGTATTGCCAGAACTGCATTTATTTTAGCAGCCTGTGCAGGTAAATTAACTCTTATAATAAAATTATTTACAAGCGCAACAGCCCGCACAAACAATTGTTCAAGCCTGTATTTATCAAATGTAAATGCCACTTGTTCAGTTGAAGGAATAAAATAATAACGCCAGCTGTCTATTGCTGCCGGTGTAAAGCCCCCAAACATAATCACGCTTTCTATTCGGGTGGTTGCATATACTGGATATTTTTTTATGTAATCGTTATAAAATATAACAAGCTCATTAATTGCTTTTGATAGATCAGAAGCAAAAGCATTATAATATTGAGGACAATTTGTTGCATCAGCAGATTGTGTTATCTGCGTAAACATTGCAATTGAATTGGTATATGCTGATTGCGCTGTTGCATCAAGCAAGCCTGCAACAACGCTTAACAGGTTTTGTGAATTATCTGCAGAAAAATAAGGCTGAAGTTCTGTTATATTAAAGTTCCATGCAGTGGATGATGCCTGGTAGAAACCCATGGTGCTGCCGCTTTGCGAAAGGTTTTTTATACGTGTCGCAATGCAGGTTGGTATTTCAGGAAGTAAGCTGTTATGTTGTGTAAAAAGATTGTTTGGTGCAAGAAAATATCTCGTTATATAATTTCTAAGTATGCCTTTTGTATTGCAATCACCTTGTATGCAATTATCGTTCTCTACATCTTTAATAAAAACCCAGGCAAGCAATAAATAAGCAGTTGATATATCAGATGGTGTTACCGGTAAAGCACTTAACGCAGTAGTTCCATCTGGCAGTGCAGTAATATCTGTTGATGTGCTGAAAATTTCAAAAGCATCTATTTCAGGTATAATTGCATTTAAAGCCGGAACTGTATTATCAAACGTTGCTTTTTCCATTAACACCTCTGAGCCATCTTCTAAAGCGACCAGCGTTAGTTTTATAGCAAAGCCTTTATCAAAAACCTGTGTTGCGTTTAACTGAATAATGTATCCATCCGGCGTGCATGCATCACCTGCAGAAACAGTAATCTGTTTAAGCGATGTACTGTCTGCAAAGCTTATATCAAGCCCATGCGCTATGCCATTGCCACTTAAAATATAACGTGTGGCATTTTCCTGCTGCCATAAAAAATTTTGTGTGGCGTTTAGATTTTCACTTGTAAGGTACTGGCCGCTTACATATACAGGAAATGAGTTTTGTAGATCTTGCATGTTAAAAGTTTTTAATCCACATAGAATTATTTGTTGTCTTGCTTTGTTTTTTTACTGCGTGATGTTTGTTTTTTTGGTTTTTTCTCTTCTGTTTGTAATGATGAATCTTCTGTTAGTGTTGCTGGTTGCTCTGTTGATGGCTGCTCATCATTCCTAACTTCATTTGAAACAGGTTCTTCTGCCAATGGTGCTGGTTTAAGTTCTGGTGCCGGCTTGTTATAAACAAACCATTGATCTGCATCATCGCTGCCAAGCGCCGAATAATTTAATATTACAGGCACTTTTATTTTATCAATATCTGCATTATAATTTATGTTGTCACATTCATCAAGTGTTGATGGTGCGTACATGTTCTTTAATAACTTCATCATTGTATAAACATCATTTAAAGCAGTATTAAAATCTGTAAAATCCTGGCTTACCGGTTGTGCACCGGGCGCCTTAATCTTAGCCATTGCATTAAAAAAAGCTTCCGTTGTTTTTTCAAACAAGAACATTAAAGATGGATCAAGCCAGCAGATTTTTATTGCTGCGTGTGCCGGCGCTTCTGTGCGTATAAGGCTTTCAGTAAATGCCCGAAAATCCATGCTGTTACTTATAGAAAGCCAGCCCGGCGCAACTACCGTTAACTGCATGCTGTAGTTATCAGGCAGTAAACAATCTGCCTGTTGATTGTTAGTTCCGTCGCCGCACAAAGACAATAACTGATCAAGCGGATCAGTGCTTTTATACAATGGCCTTAATAAAATATGTTCAAGTACATGAATGCCGAAGTTGTAATCAAACAAATCAAAACGGTTATCTTTTATCTGGAGTTTGTCTGCATCAGCTGGAGTTTGATTGGTTGCCATCTTCTGCAATAAATCTTTATAATCAATAGCATTAATTGGTATTACCAGCGATTTATTTTGTGCGCTTGCAACGCCTAACATTTTTTGTATTCTTAACTGAAGCCCGCTAATGTTATCAGTTGCATAAACAGTTTTAGTATAATTAAAAGCATGACTGCGTTTGCTGCTGATAACAGGATACATTTTCAAAAATTGTATCTTATCATTGATGAGATCATTGGTTGGTGTTTCAGAAAAAAAATCTCCAGTTGTGTTTTGCTGAAATTTAAAAACTGAATAATCTACAAACAGTTCATTGAATCTTGCTAAAAGATGATCAAGCAAACGATTGCGCCTTTGCTGTTGTTGCGCATGTGTTTCAAGCAAGCCTGCATATGTTGTATAAGATGCTTTAAAGAAATCCGCATCACTTATATTTTCATCAGCAGCATGATCTGAAGCAAGCAACATTCTTAAGTCTTTGATCATACTCTGCGTTAAAGGCAATGCCGTTAATACAGGTGCTGATGTGGCGCCTTTAATTGAAAAAACTTTTTTAAGATTGTTTAACTGCGCTAGATAATCTGCCAGTAACTGATCAAAGAAAAGTAAGTAAGCTTTTGACTGAAGGCGCTGTGCTTTGCGCAATGTTGTTTCGCTTTTTGGTATTCCATCCATGCCTGTATAATAAAAAAGCGGGAAATCATTTTGAACGGAATAATAGTTTGTAAGATTCCTGTTCTTGCCTGCCGGCATGGGCAAATCACTTTGAAAGTTTGAAGGGAACGAAGGATATTTAATAAAGGTATAAGCACTATAACTCGCATCGCGTTTAGGATTAAAATAAATGAGCCCTTTTGAAAAACGTATATGATTAAAAATTTTTGTTTTGTCTGTTTCTGCTGCATCTAACATAAACTGGAAAACTGCATTGGTTGTATCTTGTAAATGCAAACAATATGACTGCGCATTTTGCAAAACAGAATAAGTTCCATCACCATTATTTTTATAGCTGCTTAGCGTTATTTTTTTTATCTGCAGAATATCCGGAATATCCATCAGCAGGTTTATAATATCGCTTACATACAATACTTCTTTCTGGCCATGATTTTTCAGCTCATCATCATCAATAAATCCATGTACTGCGGCAGCAGAATTAAAAATTTCTTCTGTGCGTTTTCCTTTGGCAAGAAGCTGTTTAAATGAATGAAAATTTAAACCAGGGTTTATATAATTATACAACGCACTATTGATGGCTAAAAAAACTTTATCCCCATTTGCATCAGGCTTTAATTCAATATCAGCACAAACAGCAACCAGTTCTTCATCAGCAATTTTTATAACTTCAAAATCTTCGCACAGGTTGCGGCTTTCTTCAAGTACTTTGGTTACAAAATTTTTTACACAATCATTGTATTCGTCAGGTTGAACTTCGGGCTCTGTATGCGTTGAATTCTGATTGCGGTATTGCGTTAGTTGTACAAGATATGTTGGATGAAGATTTTGCATTATCTGGTAATCATGCATTTCAATCTTTACAACATACAAGCCTTTTAACTGAAGCACCATGTATGGATGATTCACTGGCGGTTCAGTAAGTGTGGTTTCAATTTTTTTCTGATCAAAATAAATGGCAGGATCATAGTTTGTGTTATCCAATGTTTCAAACCAAATATTGCGCACAAATAATACACGATCCAGTATTAATTTCCTGTAATCATTTATGGTAACGGGATGTGTTGTTAGAATTTTTCTTGCCGTAAAAAAATCAGTTGCATCAGGCGTTTTTTGTCCTGCATCTGTAAGCAGGTCTGCCACCGGAAAAGAAGTGCGGTAAGCAAGATCAGTTAACGCATAGCATAACAATTCAAATATGGTAACACCGGGATCATGAATGTTATAATCAGTCCAAAGCTTTCCTGAAAATTGCTGAATGTAATCAAGCCCGGTGTTGCGCAGCAATTCATAATCTTCAACCGGTGCTTCAGGCTTCTTACTTAAAACAATATTACCGTTATCGGTTAGCATATTGCGTTTGTATCAATTAAATGTTTTGCAGCAGAAGTAAGTATAACGTCTTCACTGCTGCCGGTTACAAATTCTGTCCAGTTTATCATGCCGCCGTTTTCAGTTTTAAAAGCTTCAAAGTTGGTGATGTAATCTATGTATGGCCGCTCTTCAATAAAGTTGATGATGGATGATGCATAAATTTTTCCGGCAAACGATGGCGATATGTTCCTGTTCAATATCCATGGCGAAATGTATTGCTGCAGGTCTGTGTTTAGTTGTGTTTGTGAATAATAATTTTCATCGTATTGCTCCATAATTTTCACACTGCATTTTATAGTTATCACTTCATAAATCGGGTTGATAAATTTTACCTGTGCAAATGTTGACATAAAGCTGCTCACATATTCTTCTGCTTCGGTAAGCACACCTCTGCTTATGCGTGGCTGCAGCAAATCTTTTTCTGCAATATTTATAGTGGCTGGCAATGCTACGCACAGCACATTACCCGGCACATACATAGATGTTTGTGTGGCATGAGAAATACATTTTAATTTATAAATAGATGGAAATTTTTCAAGCACCAGATGTTCATAATCCCAGATGTTCCAGCTACGGTTTTTATGCCTTAATCTTTCGCTTACTCTTGTATAAAAATGTTGGGGTTGTTCAGCCATTGCGCCATTGTAAGATGCAGATGGTTGTGTTACTGATTTTACGCCGTTTATTTTTATTACGGGCTTTGTAATGCTGCCAGCTGGTAAGGGTGTTTGAAGATGATACGGATCGTTTCCATTATCATTAAAAATTGCTTCAACTGCATTGGCATTTATATCAATAATAGATGGATATGCCGCTGCACTGGATAATGATACAACTTTTATCCAAACTAAATTTTCACCCATTAATGTATTTGCGGCAAGTGCTGCCTGCGGAATAACAAAAGATATAAAACCGCTTTCAGTAAAATCCGAAGTTGTATTGATTGTTATTTCTTCATACTTAAATGGCTGCCAGTTATTGCCGGCAAGATAGAACCATTGTGTTTTTTCATTAATAACTGCATCTATGGCTTCGGTGCCATCAAGTCTTGAAATATATAGATTGATTGTCTGCGCCACATTGCAATTGGCTATGCCGATATAAAGCTGCCCGTTATAAGCATAATCTGAACTGATGAGCGTGTCTTGTGATGAAGTGATAACTGAAAAACCAAACGGGTGCAGTTGCATAACCTGGTGTTCAGGATGCGCAACGATATCGAACGTATCTTCTTTTACATAATCAAGATGAAGGCTGTTAAACTCCGGTGTGTAAGGCTGAGGCGGAACAGCCAATTGTGTTGCCGTTGGATGTGTTGCGTTATACGTGATGTTATGCGTTAATACATGCGGATAAACCTGGTGACCAAAATCATATTGAAGCGTTACTTTGGCAAATCCCCAGCGGGATGATTCTGTATAATCGTTTGCTTCTGTTATATCAAAATCATCATTGATAATATTGTTGGTATTAAAAGTATTGTAGGTGTCTTTCTTGTTTGCCCTTGCATAATTTGAAGGTATATCTTCTGAAACTTTAATCCATTTGCCGCCGCTTAATATTTCAACCTTGCCGGGCACATTACCCTGGTTAAATTTACCGGCTATGTTTACCGGTTTTGAAGTTGGCCATTGATTGTTGAAGGTTTTTAAGGTTTCATTACTTATTGATGCATCCGATACTGTGGTTAAATAGGTTTGATATGATGAATAATACTTTAACATGTTGCCCGGCGCACCTTTCCAGTTTATAGCAAAATGTAAAGTCTTGAGATATTTATTAAACACTTCTGTGCTGCCAATCGTAAAGAATGATTTGTTTTTTACCGGCACATTGCCGAATGGCTTAAATGCCTGCAATGGATTAAGCTTACCGTTATCATTTGTTATAGTATAAGATTTTACACCATCAACATTCATTACCATTTTCTTTACTGCATTCATTTGTATTGATGATAAAAAATTAAACGCTGATGAAAAATTTGCATCATTCTTAATTAAAAATTTTACAACAGGATATGCGGTTGCGTAACCTGATTTATGCACCTTTTCATCATAAGTAGTTATAGCCGGTAACGCTTCTGAGATTTTAACCAGTAAAAATTGTTTTGAAGCAAACGTGCTACTGTAATTAATGCCTGGCATAATATCAACATCAGCCTGCACCCAACCTTTGGCGCTGGTATAAAATGCAACAAGTGATGTTCTTGGCAGGTTTTGCGAACCATCAATTTCAATACTTAATCTTCTTCGGCCTTCTTTAGCCAGCAACAATGGTGAGCTAACTGCAAAGCCAATGTTTGCAACATTATTTGCTGTTGAACCAAAAGCAGTAAAGCTGCTTACATTATTTTGTGTGAATTTATTTTCTGTTGCAGCGTCAGAAGCTATATATAAACCGTTTACAGCTGTTGCATTTTTATCAGCAAAAATTGTTTTCTTTTTTGCAATGCTTGCCTGGTTAACAATAATTTCTCTTGTTGTTGTATAAACAAGATTTTTACCTGTTGCATCTTTACCTGCATCCAACGCTCTGCCTTGTTCAATTTTTGCAGTTATTGTATTTTTTTCAGGCTGAAATAAAACGGCAACACTATCCGGCACTGCATCTTTTTTTGCGAGCTGCAAAACATCACTATAATAAAAATCAAGATGCCGGTTGGTAAAGCTGTTAAAGTTATCTCTTACTGTTTGATAATTTTTTAAGAAAGAGAACAACAGGCCAAGATGCGGCGGCACATCACCTTTTTGTAATAAATCATCAATGCTTGTGACTTTTAATTTTTTTGTTTGATAATCATAGATGTAACTAAAAAATTCTTTCCATCGTCCCCATTCATTTAAAGTAGTATCATAATATTTTACAAGTGAAGCATACTCTGCAACCTGCATAACGAGTTGTTCAATGCTGCGGTCATCAGGCTTAAAAAATCCATCGGTTAAGCCTTCTGGAAAACGCTGCCATTGATAGGTGCCTTCTCTTTTTAGCGGATGTGGTATATCGTTACAATTACTGCTCATGCTTTGCAATAACTAATCTTTTATAATTTTAAGCGCCGTTGTTTACTACAAGATTTCCTTCATCCAGATAAAAAGGAAATACAAGATTGTGTCTTGAATTTGTACTGCGGATTGTATAAGCAACGTCAACCAATATCACACCTTCTTCCGCCGTTGCTGTAATGTTTACATTATCAGGATTTACTCTTGGTTCATAATAATAAATAGCTGTAAATACAAGATCTTTTACGTACGTTTTTAATGATTCATTAATGGCTTCAAACAGCAGTACATCCATGTTGCAACCATAAGAAGGCTGCATAATGCGTTCACCAATTCTTGTTGATAAAAGCACTTGTAAACTGTTTTGAATGTCAACTTCATCGCTTAACATTTCAGTTGTACCTGTTGCCTTATTAAACTGCAAAGGGAATTGCCAGCCTGTGCCTAAAAATGAAGTTGTTGTATCCATGATAATTGTTACTTATGAATTATTGCTAAATTCTTATCACACTCTGTACATCTTAAATCGTATTGTGTTTTATCCTCCAATCATGACTGTTGGACAACCTACTGCAGACATTGCGCCGCAGATACATACATCTGTAGTTCTTATGGCTGGTTTGCCGCCAACCATAACTGTTGCACTGCCCATTGGAAAAACACTCGCTGTTATATGGCCTGAAGGTGGCGGAATAACACACACATGATTATCGCCCATAACACACGCTGGCATGCCACCGATCATAACAGTTGCACAACCCGGACCTATAATGGTGCCGCCATGATTTGTTACATCTCCCACTCTTGCTGCTGCAGGCATATTCAATTAATAATTAATAATGAATAATGTTTCATGTTTTCATACCTCGTATTTAATTAATATTTACCATGCTGCCTTTTACATTGGTTACTGCACTCGATGAAAGCTCTGCACCGCTGCCACCTGATGCTTTGTATTGTGCATTGGCTTTTATTTCAGCATTTGTGCCTTCAACGGAAACATCACCACTTGCTTTTATTTTAAAATCTTTACTGCTTGTAATTTCAATGCCGCTATCATTCATAACAATCTTGTTGCCGTTCTGATCTTCAAGCGTAATACCTTTCTGATCTTCACTTATTAAAATTTTGTTACCGGCAGGCGTATCAAATGCTATTTCTTTTTTATCATCATCAAACTGCCATCTCATTTTTTCACGACTGTAAAAACCTTTTATATTATTTGCATCTGCAGGTGTTACAGGAGAAGCATTTTTGCTGCTGTGCATGCAGCCAAGTATTATGGCATGTAAAGGATCATTATCAATAAAACCAACAATCACTTCATCACCTACTTCAGGCCTGTAAAAACTGCCACGATCATTGCCTGCATCAAGCGTGGCAACACGTGCCCAGACAGCTTCATCATTTCCGCCTTGTGTTGGTAATTCAATCAGTACCCTGAACTCACTTAAAGGATCATCTTCTAGCTTCTTTACAAGGCCTATCTGCAAACCATTTATTGCAGGCATGTAACCAAGGCCCGGCTTTGCAATTATATCATCATACTGCGCAGTGTAAGTTTTATTCTTCCATCCAAATTGCAAATCTGTATCCCATCTTCCTTCAAGTATATTATGCTGCACACCGGTTACATAAGCTTTGCCATTAAAGCGGTCACCAACACCATTCAGTTCAACAATATCACCGGGCCAAATTGTTGCAAAGCCAATGCATTGGACACGGCCTTGTGTTTTACTTAAATGATGTTTGATCATAGCTGCTTTTGCAACTGCATCAAGATTATCAGCAACCGTATCGCCCTGCCAGTATAAACCTAAAGAACTATTTCCAACAGCATCAGCCGCATCATTTGATGTAAAGTTGCCGGGCTCTTTTCCGTTCCACTCGTTGCTTGTTGTTGTATCAATCATCTGCTGATCCGCAGCACTCCAGCCACTTACTTTTACTTCACTATAACAATTGCGTGCATCCATTTCAGCTTCAAATTCAAGTATAGAAGTTCCGTAATACAAACTCAATACAGGGCTTGCATCAAGCACCGGTTTCTTAACTAATAGCTTATCATATTTTGGCAACACAAACATGCCATTTGCTTCAGCCCTTATGTTTATGAAATCCCAATCTGAACATGACTGCATTAAATAGTCGTGCTGCACATCAGTAGCGTCAACATCTTTATCAGTGGTAATAAGGTCTTCAATTATCTCGCTGTCTTTTTTGTCTTTAAATGATGCGTTATTTTTATTGAGTGTTGTTTTAAAGATATCATGCTTGGCCGTGATGCTTAATATGGATGATTGCCCCTGCAAAATTTTTACACCATGTTTTACAATCATGCCTTTAAAGATGGTGTCTTCATGCCCGTGATAACCGGCTTTGATTTCTATTTCAACACCGGGAATAAAATCAGCTCCGTTGCTTGCATCAAAAGTTTCTGTGCTTACATCGCCATCTAATAAAACAATCTGCGCTTCAGGTACTTTATGAGCAATGTGGTTTACCTTAACGCTTAGCACACGATAAGTTGCAGCAATAGCAGTTCCGTTTACCAAAATAGTTTTGGTAGGTAAATCCGGTGCTGCCGGCGTGGGAACTATTCTGCTGTTACTATCAGGCATGTGTTATTTTTTTGAAATGGGCGGAAAAAAAACTTCCGTTCCTTCCGGCAGGTTTCTGAATGTATCAAGGTTATTGGCCCGTGCTACTTCCAGGTAATAAATGTTGCTCTTGTATAATTCATTTGAAAGACCAATCAGCTTATCACTGCGTGTTAATTTTCGTACATGTGTAAGATCCGGCGAAGACCTGTTATTGATCATTTCACTCAACTGCTGATCGAGGCAACTTGTAAAGCTTGCATTTACTTTTGCACGCAAAGGCTTTGCATCCTGCCCAAACAAATTATAAGTAATATCAACTGATTTTAAAACACACTTCAATAAAATAGAGCCGTATAAAATCTTAAGATAATTTGGCTGGTGCTGCTCACCATTCATATAATAAACGGTGCTTAAAAAGCTGGCTGTTTCCTGCGGCACATCTTTCTTTGCTTCGCCATTTGCGCCGGTGCCATCAATAATAAATTCAAAAGAATAATCCTGCGGCGCAATTCTTTTAAACTTCATTGGTGCACTCGTTTCTCCATCAGCCTGTTTATCATCCCTGTCAACAGTAAATTTTATAGCAATGTTATTTGGATTGTACATTACCGTGTAAGCTGTTCCAACATTGTTATCATCAAGAACAGGTTTACCTTCTTTAAATGTTACATCTTTATAAGGAATAAATTTCAGCTTATCCATAATACTGAATGAAGTTTCTTTTAATGAACTTAACGTTCATCTTTATCATTAATCTTTTTAAGTACTTCATCTATTACCTGCTGAACTTTTTGTGCATTGTCATTTGCAGGAGTTGCCGCTTTTACCGGCGATTCTGATGAAGTAATGCTGGCCCTAATTACCAGCTCGTTTATTTCTACCGGCATATATTTAAGTGAATTTTTAAATGCCTAAATCAGGTACTCCTAACGCTGATGTAAGCTTATCCAAAAGGCTTTCCCGCTTAAAAAACTGATATGTAAGCTCAAGATTTTCTATAAGAAAACTATTGTCCATCGCTTTAAGATCACTCATAGATATCTTAACAGGATAAGCATTTGTAAAACTCCATATTTGAGCAGGTGTATGCATATCGTTTAAAAGAATTACCTGAACCTGGCAAGGCTTTATATCAAAGTTTACAACAGCATCATTAACCCATGTTATTAGCGGTGATGGCACAGAGGAAAAGTAGCCACGCTTTAAAACAAGGTTTGGATACTTTGCCCGCTGCGGCAACTTGTGTACAAACCTGTTCTCGCCTCCTTCAATTAATTCTTCTGTTGTAAGTTCTGCTGAAAGGCCGCTTACTTCTGTCCAGCGTGTATCAATATCTGCAGTGCTTACACTAACAGGACCAATGTTTACACCCTGGCCAATGCCTTCAAACCTTACTAAAAAATGAAAGCCAACAGATGGATATTTCAGCGCATCAAGAATAGCCATAAAAACTTAACTATTATTTTCAACACTGATGCCTTCATGTGCCAACTCAAGCGTTTCTATACTTACTTCATTGCCAGTTGCTTTAAATGAGCCGCCATCTGTTTTAACAGGAAATGCATTGCGCACCCGCCATACTACAACGGGTTCATGATTTTCATTTAATAAACTTATTGTTACATCGCGGCGCTCAATGGTATTAAGCTGATGTGTGTTCCACCAGTTATAAAATTCATTATCACCTTTTGTTACGCCACGCTTTAAAGTAATGTTGCCATACTTCTGCATGCCAGGCATTTTTATAGAACTATAATCCGGCATGCTGCCATCACGATATTCTATTACCTGCGTTTCAACATTCAGGCCTGAAACTTCTGAAAAACCAATGTTGGTGCCGCCCCATTCAACGCGGAAATGAAAGACCGGCAAAGGATATTTTGTAGCCATAGTTATTTTTTAATGATGAGATGATTTAACTGATTTTGTATGTTATGATTGCTGAAGAATATGCGAGAAGCGAAGTACCACAAACTCTGCCGGCCTAACTGCAGCCATGCCAACTTCAACGTAGAGATAGCCGTTAAGAATGTCTTGTGCTGTCATCGTAATACCGATGCCACAGTTTACATAATAAGCCTGCTCCGGCTTTGCGCCTGCAAGAGCACCAAGCTTCCATTGGTTGTTTAAGAAGTTATCTAACTGGCCGCGAATACGTGCCCAGGTATTTGCATCATTTGGTTCAAACACGCACCATGCTGTGCTTTTCTTACAGCTTTCTTCAACAAAAGAAAAGAACCTTCTTACTGAAACATATCTCCATTCATTATCATTGCCGGCTAAAGTTCTTGCGCCCCAAACTAAAATTCCTTTACCATAAAATGCACGTATTGCATTGATTGATTTACCTGCATTCGCATCAACATTCAAATTTGCCTGCGTATCATCATCAATCAATTCACTAACATCACTAACAGAATTAATAGAAACATTTGCTGGTGCTTTCCAAACGCCGCGGTTCCTGTCAACACTGGCATAAATACCTGCAACAGCACCAGAGGGCGGCAATGTATTCACCTTTGTATTTAATACTGATAAGATAGAATTATAAATAGGAAGATCCGGCGTTAAAGCATTCTCTGTAGCAGTTTCAAAAGAAGCACCAATACTTATTGCTGAACTAAGGCCTGCCTTTACGGTTTGATAAATTTTATTTAACTGGAAGATAGCAGCGGTGCCTTTTGCAGTAAGATCAGCACCGCTTATTAACCCTGTATCAGAACCTGCAACCGGATGCCACGCCGCATCAGTTATAAATCCAAAACTTATATCAGGCTGATCTGCTGCATTGCCGGTAATATCAGGTGCCCCGGTACGATAAGCTTCATCATCTAAGTTTACAAATGTTTGCAGCACAGACTTTAGATTAGTGCCAAGCAAACCTTCTACAGCAGATTTTAAACCTGCATTTGTAATTACAGATGTTCTGATTGGTTTTGCAGTTGTAAAGCCTGGATCATTTGAGCTATCAACATGATTGCTGGCACTATGGTCCAGCACCAAACCTTCAAGCTGCGCAAAATTTGCAAACACAAATTCAAACGCAGATTTTAAAGCTGCAGTTCTTGCAGCATCGCCGGCACCACCGGAAGCTGCACTGTTAAATGCATTTACAAAACCCTGGTACGTAGTATCTAATTTACTGCTATCAAAAGTATCAGTTACTGCACCGCCTGAAAACAAAGCCAGTCTTGCATTGATAGCATCATTGGCGTTATAAATGGCTTTAAAACCATCAATCTTTTGTTTTATAGGTGTGCCGTTTGCATCTTTATCTGCATCAGAAAAAAGTGATTTTAAATCTAGCGGGTTGTTACCACTATCAAATAAATTTTTCATTATATCGCGAAGCCTGAAATCTTTATCATATATGGTTTTTACAAAAGGTGCATAAGCAGCGCCATACTTAAGATTATTCATGCCTACTTTACTGCGAAAAGTATCAGCTTGTTCATCAATAGTTAAAGTATCATCTTCAGGCACATCCAGTATTGCAAAGCGATCACCAAGATCACCGCACTGCATTAAGGCTGCCTGTTGAATGCCTGCAATCTTATCCCAATCAGGTCCGGTTCCGCTTTTAATATTTACAGCATCAGGAAATAACAGCAATGTTGGCTCATCAAACTTTCTTATTTGCGCAAGTGCTGTTGTTAAGTTATCAGCTCTTGTTGCGTCATTATCCCCAGTGCTGTATTTGCCTGCAGCGCAGATGTAACAAACGCCACCGCCGTTATCAAAAAACAACTGCATGCTTTCATACAAATTATAAATGCTGTTGGCTACGGTGGTTTTTAAATTGTCAACAAGATTCAGTGTGTTAAGCTGAATATGTATTGATGAATAAGATGGGCCAGCGCCAAAATATTGCTGGTAATCAAGAAGGCTTTGAATGCGGGTTGGCACATTGATGAGATCATCATCAACATATCTTTTTGCAAATTCAGTATAACCGACAAAAGCGGGTACAGCTGTATCCACTTCGGCAACTGAAGGAGGAAATTTGGTTATTTCTTCCACATAAACATTTGGTGTTTTGTAAGAACCTGCCATGATAAATTGTTTTAGTAATGAATGGTTTTGTTTATTGATGATGTTGTATCAATTTTTAATCGATATAACATGAAAAAAGTAATTACGATGCTTTCGGAATAAGCAAATCAAACGCAGCAAAACTATTATCCGCAAGGCTTGTTTTATATTCCAGAAAGCTGTTCTTTAAAACACGTATCAATGCCACAGAATCTGATATATCTATATTGTTAGCAACAAAAAATTTCTTTTGATAATTACCCGCTTTAAAAGTATAAATGCCCGGTAATAATGCAGATGCATCAATACTAAAAACATACCCGGTGAAACCGGTAATTGTGTTATTAACAAGCGGTGCCGGATTGATATTTAAATCAATCAGAATATTATGTTCATCTCTTATTTCAAGCGTTGCATAAGCAGACGTTAGACTTGCCTGTGTTTGAGATACACTTAATGTAAATACTGGTGTAACAACCTTTACATCTTCTTGTACAGTTACTGCAGGCATTGCTCCATTTGTCGCAATTGATGCGTTGTAGAAAACAGGAAAACCAATTTCTTTTGCTATAGCATCTGTTGAATGAAATTTTAAACCGCTTATTCTTTGCTTATCAGAAAAAGTAAGGCTGAAATAAAAATATTCATTTGAATCAATCGTAATTACAGGCGTACTATTTACCGGCGCATCGGTTGGTGTTTCTCTTCCTTCAAAATAAATTGTTGCAATGTTCTCTTCAAATTTTGGTTTCAATTTAAAATCAGTCATTGTATTTAAACTGAACATTGGTGCGTTAACGCTTAAGCCATCTGTAGTTACACCAATATCTGCCACCTCATAAGAAGCTGCAATAGAAAACAGTGGTTTATAACGTATAACGATCATTGGTATTCAAATTGTTTTTGAGTTACATCTATACCAGTGGCGCGAACTTCTCCGGTTGTACTTAAAACGTTGTTATCCTGTATGGCAATCACCCGCATTTTATATAAAAGGCAAGGTGAAAGTTTCTCACCCAGCGCCTGCCATAAACTGCTGCTTTGTTCAAGTGTTTGACTATATAAATCAACCACAACCTGTTGCAAAACTTCGTATGCAGGTTTTATAAAATCTGGTTTTGTGAACACATATTTACCTTG
>CAZZXW010000017.1:0-4602 GCA_964658095.1 uncultured Parafilimonas sp.
AGCGCAGCGATTAGGCAAGAAAAGAATTATTGCAGAAACTGGTGCCGGTCAGCATGGCGTTGCAACAGCAACCGTGTGCGCATTAAAAGGTATTGAATGTATTGTGTATATGGGTGTGAAAGATATGGAACGCCAACAACCAAATGTTGCACGTATGAAGATGCTTGGAGCAACGGTTATACCCGCAACAAGCGGCAGCCAGACTTTAAAAGATGCAACCAATGAAGCAATTCGTGATTGGATAAACAATCCAAATGATACGCATTATGTAATTGGTTCTGTTGTTGGGCCGCATCCTTATCCTGATATGGTTACACGTTTTCAAAGCGTAATAAGTGAAGAAATAAAACATCAATTGAAAGAAAAAACCGGAACTGAATTACCAAATTATGTGATGGCTTGCGTTGGTGGGGGCAGCAACGCAGCAGGCGCTTTTTATAATTTTTTAGATGATCTTTCTGTTCAATTGATTGCAGTTGAAGCAGCGGGTTGTGGCATTAACAGTGGTATGAGTGCAGCAACAACACAACTTGGAAAACCAGGCGTTTTACATGGCAGTAAAAGCCTGGTGATGCAAACAGCAGATGGGCAGGTTACAGAGCCACATAGCATTTCAGCGGGTTTGGATTATCCGGGCATCGGGCCTTTACATGCACATTTATATGAAAGTGGAAGAGCTAAATTTTTATCTGCAACCGATGATGAAGCATTAAAAGCATCATTTAATTTAGCTAAAATGGAAGGTATAATTCCTGCACTTGAAACTGCACATGCATTGGCTGCATTACATAAAATGAAATTTAAAAAAGATGATGTTGTGGTTGTTTGTTTGAGCGGAAGAGGCGATAAAGATATGGCGACCTATATGAAGGCAATGGAATAATTATGAATGATAAATTATAATATGAGTGCATGGTTGTTTTGAATTTTAAATTTTGACTTTATTAATGAATAGACTCGAAGAACTCTTCACAAGAAAAAAGAATAATGTGCTCAATGTTTATTGCACCGCTGGCTTTCCACAACTTAACAACACGGTTGAAGTAATGAAAGCATTACAGGATAATGGTGCGGATATTATTGAGCTTGGTATGCCTTACAGCGATCCATTAGCTGACGGCCCTGTCATTCAATCAAGCAACATAAAAGCATTAGAAAATGGTATGACGATGCAATTGCTGTTTGAACAATTAAGAGACTTTAGGAAAGAGATTTATGTGCCTGTTGTTTTAATGGGTAATATGAATCCGGTGCTGCAATTTGGGTTTGAAAATTTTTGTAAGCAGGCAGCAAGCTTACCGGTTGATGGCATCATTCTTCCAGATCTTCCTGAATATGAATTTGAAAATGAATATGGCGCCATCATAAAAAAATACGGATTAAGTTTTATCTTTCTTATTACACCGGAAACATCAGAAGAAAGAATAAAAAAGCTTGATGCATTAAGCACAGGTTTTCTTTATGCTGTTTCATCTTCCTCAACCACAGGCAATAAAAAAGATTTTAATGAAGTTGAAAAATACTTGCAAAGGCTTCAACATCTTCAATTAAAAAATCCTGTACTTGTTGGCTTCGGTATAAAAGATAAATCAAGCTTTCAATCTGTTTGCAAATATGCAAATGGCGGCATTATCGGCACGGCCTATATTAGAGCAATAGAACATTCAAACGATATTTACACAGATACAAAATCGTTTCTGAAAGCCATCATAAATTAAGCATACATTAAGCAATTCATATTTAAATTTGCCTATTCAATTCATCTATAAAACATTATGAAGCAAGCTGTTTTTTTGTTGTTGATGTTGCCTTTGTTCTTGCAAGCTCAGAATAAAAAATCTTTTTTAATAACGGGTAAAATGAAGTCAGTGCCGGATAATGCGCAGGTAGTATTGCTTGGCTTTAATGGTACGGATACTATAACGCAAACTAAAGTTGATCATGGTGTTTTTATTTTAAAAGGCTCGGTTGAAACAACTGATGCACGCATTATTCTTTTCCCATCGCTGCAGCGGCGCATGGTTTTGTTTATGGGTAATGATACGATAAACATAAACGGCACCAGCGAAACAGATGTTGTTATAACAGGTTCGCCAAGCAACCTGGATTATGAAGAATTTTTGTATGATGTAAAGCCTTTAAATGACTACGTTGATTTTTACCGCAACCAGGCAATGAGCGCTACTGCACAAGGCTTACATGATAGTGCAGTGATTGAACTGAACACCGCTTATAACATGTATCAAAATGCAATTGACCGTTTTGTTGCACGCAAAAAATCTTCGCCGGTTGCTGCTTTGTTGTTGGCGTATAGTTATGATACAGACCCGAACCGTGATGTGTTGGTTTTAGAAAAAAGATATAACCAGCTTGATGGTGTTGCGATGCAAAGTCAGTTTGCAAAAAATCTTGCTGATGTAATTAAACAGGATAAAGTTGGTGCTATCGGCACGCAAAGTTTAGACTTTACGCAAACAGATACAGCCGGTAAAAAGGTTTCGCTATCTCAGTTTAAAGGCAAGTATGTATTGGTCGATTTTTGGGCAAGCTGGTGCCGGCCTTGTCGTATGGAAAATCCGAACGTTGTTGCAGCTTACAATAAATACAAGCAAAAAAATTTTACGGTGTTAAGTGTTTCGCTTGACCAGGAAAAGAACAACTGGATACAAGCTATTCATGCAGACAATTTAACATGGACACATGTAAGTGACTTGAAACAATTTCAAAATGCAGTTGCTGAATTATATCACATTAAAGAAATTCCACAGAATATTTTAGTTGACCCATCCGGTAAAATTGTAGGTAAGAATTTACGCGGAGATGCACTGGAACAAAAACTGAATGAGTTGTTACAATAAGCCCTCTTTACTTTTTTTCTTGAAAGGAAAGTAACAAAAAGTTCAAGAACGAATGATAAGCAACACATTCGTTCGTTTACCTTGATATTATGCAGAATGGGATAATTTTTCTTTAAACGTTTTTAAGGCAAGTGTAACCACATACTCTCTGAACGTCATGCCCAACTTGATTGGGCATCTGATGGTTTGAAATTTAATAATAATATTTTTTGCAAGTATACAGACCAATATTATTGAAGTAAGATGGAATAATTCCTTTCGCTCAACCTCGCAGCCCCGATTGCAGCGGTTACCCCGCTGAAGGTTTGTGTGTTGGCTTTTGTGGCGGAGTAAAAGCGTAAAGCGGGACGCAGTTAAATAGTAATTCAACTGCTGATGCTGCCCTGATAATTTTTATTATAGCCTTAATTGGCTTCAAGTTTCAGCAGGTGATTTGAAATGTTTATTTTTGCTGCTTTTAAGCAGAATGAAGAAAATAGAATTAGAGATTGTTGCTTTGTCGCACAGCATTACACAAACACATTCGTACGCAGTTGTTTTAGGTGAAGTAAATGGCTTACGCAGGTTGCCGATAGTGATTGGCGGTTTTGAAGCGCAGGCAATTGCAGTGGCGCTTGAACGTATGCAACCCAGTCGCCCTTTAACGCATGACCTGATGAAAAACTTTATGCATGCGTTTAATGTGGAGTTAATGGAAATAATTATTAATGATCTGCAGGAAGGCATATTTTATTCCAAGCTGGTTTGCGTGAGTGAGCATGATACGGTTGAAATTGATAGTCGTACCAGTGATGCATTGGCACTTGCCGTGCGTTTTGGTTGTCCGATTTATACGTTTGAAAATATACTGGAGAATGCAGGCATTTTGATGGAAGATGAAAAGAACCAGAAGAAATCTGAAATACCTGTGCTGGATACTTCATCCATTACGGCAAGAGACTTGGGCAAACTAACTACGCCTGAACTTGAAAAACTTTTGTCTGATGTACTGGAACAGGAAGATTATATACGTGCTATTGAAATAAGAGATGAATTGAAAAAGCGCAAATAATTTGATTAAACATTCGTCTTGGTAGTTTTTTCCAATTGCAAGGTTAATTTAGGTTTAAATATTATCAGTAAAAGAGATGATGGCTATCATAATCTTGAAACTGTATTTTACCCGTTGCCGTTTTATGATGTGCTTGAGGTAATTCAAAGCGAAGCAACATCAACAGAAATTGTTGCATCCGGAATTAACATTGAAGACGATGCTAATAATAATCTTTGCTTTAAAGCATATTATCATTTAAAAAAAGATTTTCCGCAACTGCCTTTTGTAAAAATTTATTTGCGCAAAAATGTTTTTATTGGCGGAGGTTTGGGTGGTGGCAGTTCTGATGGTGCTTTTATGCTGAAGCTGCTGAATGAAAAATTTAATTTGAATATTAGAGATGAACAGTTGTTGCAATATGCCTTGCAGCTTGGCAGCGATTGTCCGTTTTTTATTATTAACAAACCTTGTTTTGCACAACAACGCGGTGAAGTTTTAGAAAAGGTTGATCTTGATCTTTCAGGTTATAAAATGATACTAGTTAATCCGCAAATACATATTAATACGGCGTGGGCATTTGCACACATTAAACCATCAACACCAAAAAAAGGTATTAAAGAAATAATTACACAGCCTTTGAATACATGGAAGGATGATTTGCAGAATGATTTTGAGCAACCCGTGTTTAGCTATCATTCATCAATACAAAAA
>CAZZXW010000017.1:4612-18580 GCA_964658095.1 uncultured Parafilimonas sp.
AGCGGAAGTACCGTGTTTGGAATTTTTGAAAAAATCAATGACATAAATGTTAACGAAATATTTGAAAATTATGATGTTAAACATCTTACCTTATAATTTAAATAGATTATAAGTAAATAGATTTGTGTATCAAATACACACTGTATATTTTCGTTTGCAGCGTACAATGATATAACGATTTTTAACCAGCACTTAAACATTTTACCTTGGCAAAACAGCAGGAAAAATTAATTGAGCAACCAGTTTTAAAACAACAAGAGGAAGCCACTTTAATTAATGGTAATTCTAAAAAAATCAACAATACATCTTCAGCGAAAATGAACAAAGACAGGGAAAAGGTTAAAGCAAAATCATCTTCCAAAAAAAAGAATGAAGAAACACCTGGCAATAAATCAAAAAAGGAAAAAATTTCATCAAAAAAAATAACGCAGCATGCTGAAAAAAAATCTGCAAAAACAAATACTATAAAATTTATTTTTCAATTAAATTTTTATACAAAGCCGGGCGATGATTTATACATAACAGCAAACCATGAAATTTTTGGCAACAATGATGTAAACAAAGCATTGCGCTTAAATTATTTGAATGAAGAAACATGGGTTGTATCTGTTGATATTGACCCTAAGTCTGTGCCTGCGGAAGGCATTGTGTACAACTATCTCGCAAAGTATGCAGATGGTTCTTTGGTTTATGATTGGGGCAGCGATAAAAAAATTGAAAAAAGCATTTTAAAATATGAAGAAGTACTTATTGCTGATGCCTGGAACCATGCCGGTTATTTTCAAAATGCATTTTATACAGAACCTTTTCAAAATGTTTTATTCAAGAAAAATTTTACGCCGTTAAAAATAAAACAGCCTAAGCATTTTACACATGTGTTTAAAATAAAAGCACCATTGCTTAAAGCTGGCGAAACAATTTGCGTTTCAGGTGCGTCGCAGGAACTTGGTGCATGGAATGAAGAAGCTATTATTTTATTAAACAGGAAAAATGATGAAGACTTTTTTAGTGTTGCACTTGATCTTTCAAAAGCAGATCTGCCACTTGTTTATAAATATGGCGTTTACAATGTAAATGAAAAACGTTTTGGGCAATTTGAAGATGGCAGCAACCGCGTTTTATATCATGCACATGCTGCCGCAAAAAACAAAATTACCATTACCAATGACGGCTTTATAAGATTGCCTGATAACACATGGAAAGGTGCCGGCGTTGCGGTGCCAGTGTTTAGTTTGCGCAGCAAAAACAGTTGGGGCGTTGGTGAGTTTGCTGATATTAATTTATTGGTTGACTGGGCTAAAAAAACCGGCCTGCAACTGATCCAGATTTTACCTGTGAATGATACAAGCGCTACAAATACCTGGGTTGATTCATATCCTTATGCAGCCATATCTGCGTTTGCCTTGCATCCAATGTATTTAAATATTGAAGCGTTGGCAAATCATAAAAATAAAAGCATAGTTGAAGAAGTTATACATCAAAAAGAAGCGCTCAATAATAAAACCGAAGTAGATTATGAAGCAGTAAATAATCTTAAATGGAATATTATCAAGCAATTGTATACTTCTCAACATAAAGAAACATTTTCTTCAAAAGAATACAAGTCTTTTTTTCATGATAACAAACACTGGCTTGTACCGTATGCAGTGTTTTGTTTTTTTAAAGAAGAATATAATACAGCTGATTTCAATAACTGGCCTTCGCATAAACAATATGATAAAAATGAAGTGGTTGATTTGTTGAAAGATGCAACTAAAGCTGATAAAATTGCCATTCATTTTTTTCTGCAATATCATCTGCATGTGCAGTTACAACAGGCAGCAAAGTATGCGCATGAGAACGGCATAATAATTAAAGGTGATATAGCCATAGGCGCTTATCGTTATGGCGCAGATGCATGGCAGCATCCTGAATTATACCACATGGATTTACAGGCCGGTGCACCGCCTGATGATTTTGCGGTGAAAGGTCAGAACTGGGGTTTTCCAACTTACAATTGGAAGAAGATGGAGGAAGATGGCTTTGGCTGGTGGCGTAAACGTTTTGAACAGATGAGTTACTATTTTGATGCTTTTCGCATTGATCATATACTTGGTTTTTTTAGAATCTGGAGTATTCCGATGCATGCAGTTGAAGGCATCATGGGACATTTTGAACCTTGCATTCCTGTTCATATAAATGAATTTAATGAAAGAACTATTTGGTTTGATTATCATCGCTACACAAAACCGTTTATAACAGATCAGGTGTTGTATGATGTTGCCGGTAATGAATCAGATTTCTTTAAGCAGAATTACTTAACGCCAGATGGTTTTGGCAATTATAATTTGAAAGATGAATTTTCAACGCAAAGAAAAGTTGAAGATTATTTTATTTCAATTGGCGCAAAAGATGATTCGAAAAAGCAAGGGTTATTTGATCTTATATCCAATGTTATTTTGTTTGAAGTTGAGAACTCAAATGGTCAGCAATATCATTTTCGTTTTTCAATTGAATCAACAAAATCATTTCAATATCTTGATGGCAATACGCAAAATCAATTAAGAGATTTATACATAAATTATTTCTTTAGAAGACAAGATGATTTTTGGAAAAAAGAAGCGCTTAACAAATTACCTGCATTAAAACGTGCAACCAACATGCTTGTTTGTGGTGAAGATCTTGGTTTGGTTCCGGGTTCTGTGCCTGCAGTAATGAGCCAGCTTGGTTTATTGAGTTTGGAAATTCAGCGTATGCCCAAACAAACTGACCGGGAATTTTTTCATCCAAATGATGCGCCTTATTTAAGCGTGGTTACTCCATCAACACATGACATGAGCACTATACGCGGATGGTGGGAGGAAGACCAGGCACGAACCCAACGTTTTTATAATTATGTAATGGGACAATGGGGTGGCGCACCTTTTTACTGCGAGCCTTGGATTAATAAAGCTATTCTTAATATGCACTGTTATTCGCCTGCAATGTGGAGCATTTTTATGTTGCAGGATTTGTTGGGAACAAGTAAAGAATTGCGGCGTGAAAATCCAAGCGATGAGCGTATAAATGTGCCGGCTATTTCAAGTTATTACTGGCGTTACCGCATGCATTTATTTTTAGAAGACTTATTAAACGCTGATGATTTTAATAATGAATTACATAACGATATTCTTGCCTGCGGAAGAACATCAAAGAGTTAAGCTTATTGATTTTTTCAATTTTAAATTCAAAAAATGAAATATAATTTTCTTGCAAATACAGGCATAAAAGTTTCAGAACTATGTTTAGGCACAATGACGTTTGGTGGTAAAGGTTATTGGACGGCTATTGGCCAGTTACCGCAACAGGCAGTTGATGAAATTTTAAAACAATCTATTGATGCCGGTATCAATTTTATTGATACAGCCAATGTTTATTCAGAAGGGTTATCAGAAGAACTTACTGGTAAAGCCATTCGTAATTTAAGTTTGAAAAGAGATGATCTTGTTATAGCAACAAAAGTGCGTGGGAAGATGGGAGATGGTGTAAATGAAATTGGTTTATCCCGCAAACATATTATGCAACAGGTTGATGAAAGCTTAAAGCGCCTGAATATTGATTACATTGATCTTTACCAGATACATGGTTACGATGCCTTTACGCCGCTTGAAGACACGGTAAGAACATTAGATGATCTTGTGAAAAGCGGTAAAGTGCGTTATATTGGTTGCAGCAACATCACTGCATGGCAACTGATGAAGGCACTTGCATTTTCAACGCATAATAATCTTGCAAAGTTTGTTTCATTACAGGCTTATTATACAATTGCAGGCAGAGATTTAGAACGGGAATTAGTTCCATTATTGCTTGATCAGAAAGTTGGCTTAATGGTTTGGAGCCCGCTTGCCGGCGGCTTTTTAAGCGGCAAATACTCACGTAATAAAAACCCCGAAGATGCACGCAGAACAACGTTTGATTTTCCGCCTGTAAATAAAGAAAAAGCATTTGATATTATTGATGTGATGGAGCCGATTGCTCAATCGAAAAATGTTTCTGTTGCACAAATTGCATTATCATGGTTATTACATCAACCTGTTGTTACAAGTGTAATTATTGGTGCAAAAAATACCGATCAACTTTCAGATAATTTAAAAGCAATTGATGTTGTTTTGAATGAAGATGAATTAAAAAAATTAAATGATGTAAGTAAGTTAGCGCCTGAATATCCAGGATGGATGCTTGAACGTCAAGGCACCGATAGAAAATAATGTTCCTTGAAACTTCATTATAAAAAAATAAATCTTCCATTTGAATATCCTTTCACCATTTCAGGCGGAAGAACAAAAACCCATCAGCCTTCTTTAATTGTTGTGTTGCAACTTGGTAACTTAATTGGTTATGGCGAGGCACCTGCAATTACTTATTATAATATTACAGTTGAGCAGATGATTGCCGACATTGAAAGCAAAAAAAAGATGATTGAAAAATTTGCTTTCACAACGCCTGAACGTTACTGGCATTACCTGCATCATTTGTTGCCGCAAAATCCTTTTTTAGTTTGTGCGCTTGATATGGCTGCATGGGATTTATTTGGTAAGATGCATCACCAGCCATTATACAAATTGTGGAATACAGATTGGAAGAATATCCCTCTTACAGATTATACAATCGGCATTGATGATACAGATAAGATGATTGAAAAGATGCAACAACATCCATCATCCATATATAAGATAAAAGTTGGAATAGACAACGATATTGAGCTAATTGAAATACTTAGAAAACATACTGATGCTGTGTTTAGAGTTGATGCAAATGCAGGCTGGACTTTGCGTGAAGCGCTTGAAAAAATTCCTGTATTAAAAGATTTAAATGTTGAATTGGTTGAACAGCCTTTAGCTAAAGATAACTGGAGCGACATGAAAACTTTATTTAATCATTCTTCTCTTCCATTGTTTGCTGATGAAAGTTGTGTGTTTGAAAATGATGTTGCCAAATGTGCTGAATGCTTTCATGGTATCAACATTAAATTAGTAAAATGCAGTGGTATAACATCAGCTTTGCGTATGATTGATCAGGCAAAAAAATTAAACCTTAAAATAATGATGGGTTGTATGAATGAAAGCACAATAGGTTCTGCAGCTATTGCGCATTTTTTACCGCAGCTTGATTATGTTGATATGGACGGGCCTTTATTATTAAGCGAAGATATAGCAACCGGATTGGCTTATAAAAGCGGTTGTGTAACTGTTTCAAATGAACCTGGGTTAGGAATTAATCCTTCCGTTGAGTTTAATTAAAGAAAACAAACTTCTAGAGCAAAATAAACTATGAAAATTAATTATTGCTTGCAGAAGCAGTAGATTTCATATCAAAGTTGGGCACTATAATACGGAATAAAGTGCCAACACCATAAGTTGACACAACTGAAATATCACCATTAAGCCTTGAAAGTGCTTCTTTTACAATGTATAAACCAATGCCTAAACCGTTTACATGCGAATTACTTCTGAAAAACATTTTGAAAATATTATTCAGGTGTTCTTCAACAATGCCAATACCGTTGTCCTGAATTTCAATGATGGCTTTATGTTCATCTACATTAACTGAAATATCTACAGTTGGGTTTTCTGAAGTTGGTTTTTGATATTTAACCGCATTTGAAATAAGGTTATCAATTATAATTGATATGCGGAATTCATCACTTACAAGCTTCACCGGCTGCTCAATTTTAAGGTTAAACTGCACTTCCGGTTTTTGCATTTTACAAATGGTTACACTATCATTCAGCAACTTGGTAAAATCAATTTCAGACTTTTCATCATCTACACGAATACTTTTATAGTATTCAATAATTTTTTGAATAAACACATCCATTTTATTTACACAGGTTTCAATCATGCCTAAATAATTATTAGGATCAACAATGGAATTTTCCATTTTTGAAAGATTGAGAATACCCATAATGGATGCAAGCGGTGAACGAAGGTCATGCGAAGTGCTATACACAAACCTGTTAAGTTCGTCATTGGTTTTTTGCAGTTCAGTTACTTTTCTTTTTAACTGTTGCCGTGTTGTATACAGTTCAAATGCATTTTGAATAGCAGTTTGCAATTCAACTTCATTCCATGGTTTTTTTACATAACGAAAAATTTCGCCTTTATTTATTGCATCAATAATTGATTCTACATCTGTGTAGCCCGTTAGCAAAATGCGTATTGGATGCGGAAAGGCTTTACGTACAACCTGGAAAAATTCTACGCCAGTAGAGTTGGGCATTCGTTGGTCTGCAATTATAACCTGTATATCTTTTTCCTGGTTTAATACGTTCATACCTTCAGCACCAGACGAAGCGGTGAAAATAGTATAGCGGCGGCGAAATGAAGCCTGAAAAGCAAGCAGGTTGTTTATTTCATCGTCTATGTATAAAACCCTGATTTTTTTGTCTTCGGGATACATAAATTAAAGATGATCTGATATTGGATGTTTATAAGGTAAAGTTAGTATAAATTCTGAACCTTCAAAAGGTTTTGAAATAATATCTATTTTGCCTTCATGTTTTTGAATAATTTTAAAAACAATTGCCATACCAAGTCCTGTACCCTCTCCAACATCTTTTGTTGTAAAAAAAGGCTCAAATACGCGGTGCTTCGTTTCTTCAGTCATACCAATACCTGTATCTTTTACTGAAATTTGTATGCAATCATTTTCAATATCCTTTGTAAAAATTGTAATCTTTTCCTCTTCGCTTTTTTCAGATTTCGCTTTTATAGCCTGAACAGCATTTGTAATGATATTCATAAAAACCTGGTTTAATTTACCGGGGTAACACTCTACATTACCTTTTGCATTAAACTGCTTTTCTATCTTGATATAAAAAGGCGTACTGTTTTTTAATATTACTAATGTGGATAAAATACCATCATGAATGTTAACTGTTTTCAGCTCCGCTTCATCTATTCTGCTAAAGGTGCGTAGTCCCTGTACAATTTCAGCAGTGCGCTGTGCACCCTCTTCAATGCCTACTATCAAGCTGTTAATTTCGTTTTGTACAAACTTAACGTCAATTTGATTTTTAAATTTTTCTATATCAGATAATTTTTTTCTGTAAGTAGCTTCTTCTTTTAAATTATGCAGGTGTTCATACTCATTAAGCACATCAACAAGGTCATTAACATCTAACCTTAAAGGATTAATATTAGATTTTACAAAGTTGATAGGATTATTTATTTCATGCGCAATACCTGCTGTAAGCTGGCCGAGTGAAGCCATTTTCTCCGCTTCAACCAATTGCGTTTGTGCGTCCTTCAAATTATCAAGTGCCACATTAAGCTGTGTATTGGTCACTTTCAATTCATGTGTTCGCTGACCTACCTTTTGCTCAAGAACAATATTCTGATCTCTTACCAGTTGCTCATTTTCTTTAGCCTGCTCTAATGCCTGGAGCTGAAATTCTTCTCTTTCTTTCTTATAGATGTTGATTTTATTTGCCAACGCAAATGAAAGTAATATAGTTTCTGCGGCAGAACCAAATATTAAAGAATTAGCGGTTAAGTTGTTTACCGGTAGTATTTCATAATCTTTTAAAATGAAAATTAATACTCCAAATATTAATGATAGCCATGCAATAAGAAAAAACTTCGCTGGAGCGTACCCTTCGTTTAAAATATAAATTGCTATGAAAACTCCTAAAATTGCAGATAGTGAAGTGCTTACCTGCATTATTATAAATGCACCTATGTTTAAATTAATAAAACTTAATAAAAGTGAAATTGCAAATGTGCCAATTAAAACATTGTAAATTAGATTAAGTTTAGGTGTAAACTTTTTAATTTGTAAAAACCGTTGAGTAAATGCAATTGCAAATATTCCACCTAGATTAGTAAATAATAAAACGCTATGGGTTAGTAACCATGTTGAATTTGGCCATAAGTATTTAAAAGAATAACCCTGTAATGTAGATTGGGATAATACTAAAAAAAAGATATAAAATACGTAGTATAAATAGGTTGAATCTTTTAATGAAGTATAAACAAAGATGTTATATAAAAACATCGCCAGAATAATTCCAAAGAGAAGGCCAAACAAAATATCCTTTTTTAATAAGCTGTCATACACTGAATTTTCACTTCCTAAAAAAAGAGGTATTGTGATAGGAAAATTGCTTCTAAATCTTAAGAAGATTTTAGCCGTTTTGTCTTTAGCAATTTTTATCTTAAAGATATAGTTTTGATGATTATATTCTCTTTCACGAAATGGAAAAATAAGTCCTTCTTTTTTTTCAGTAATAACACCCAAATCACTAACAGAAAAAAAGTCTACTTCATCAATTAATGGTTGACTTAATTCTAAATTTAGAACACTATCATTTGAGGTATTTTTTATTTTAAGGCTAAGCCAAAAAGCAGAAGAGGAAATGCCGAGATTGATATTTTTTTGAAGATTTGCTTTAAAAGAATTACTGTTAAGTACATCACTTATCGACAATTTTTTTTCTTTATCTTCCAAATAAAATGTTTTATCTGAAACATTTATTAAACTGTTAGCAGATGAATAAATTACTATATCGCTTGCTTTTAATGAAGTGCATAAAAAGCAAAACACTATATAAAATTGACAGATTAATAAAATTCTCTTAAGCATCTTAAGCAATTCAGTTTAAAACTAAATAGTGTACTTGCCAGGCGCAAGTATATTGTTAGGATCAACAGCACTTTTAATAGACTTCAAAAAGACCTTGGTTTGACTTGGTGTTTGCTTGTTTTGCATTTGCAATGTTGTATTTCTGTAAGAAAAAAATCCTTGCTTCGTAAGCAATTCATTTAAATGATTATAACACTCTATAGCTTGCGTTTCTTCTTCTTTTATTTCACGGTCCCAGTTAAAAGAAGCTATAATATTAATACACCGTTCAGACATGCATTGAAGTGAAATTGCCGGCTCAAACTTGTATAATTTAATAGTGTCAGAAATTATTTTAATCGCTGTTTCAACATCATTTCCTGTAAATGGTATTACCGGCGAAATCCAAATCATGCCGCATTTATCTTTATCTGGGTCTAAAGTTTCTGGTATAGGTTTTCTTTTTCGCCAATAAGTTTGTCTTATAGGAGTCTCGTCTGGTATTCCGGTATATTTTTTTATAAGAAAATTTTTAAGAGAAGTAGGCATTTGTTTTTTTTGATTTAATGCAGTTATCCAAGATTGTAAAATTTCATCTTTGGTTAAATGAATAACTGTAATATCATCTACAAAATCTTGAATCTGTTTTATGATCTGTAATGTCTGAAGATTTCCAATTTCTTTATTTTCAGACCGAATACTAATTTCTCCGTTCCAATCACCAATCATATTTCCCAGTTCTGAAGAAGAACGTATATTTTTCATCAATAATTCCGGATCAACATCACCTGGTTGCACAGCGTTAAAGGGAAATTGTATGGCCGCAGATATAATTCTTACATCATTATAAACAGTTATTGTTGGGCGTATTGTATTTGTGAATAAAAGGCTTTGCAATAAATCAATTAAGGGTTTCAGTTTTTCTTTGTTGTTTACTTTATAAAAAATGAAATCGAAAAATGAAGGTGTGGGATTTAACCATAAAGTTAGTTTTGTAACAATGCCCAAATTTGATTGTGTAAATAATCCGTCAATGTATGGCCCAACACCATATTTATACATTTTACCAATGATATTATCTTTATCATTTTCAAATCCTGATTTTATTATATTACCGTTTGGTAATAATATTTCCATGCCACATACTGTGTTAAACCGATCGGCATATATTCCTGTTCCAATTCCTCTTTCCAACGCATTACCAACAACACTTGAATCACCACTGCTGCCTGTAGTGCTCAAAATCAAATCTGAATTTTTATTTCGTAAAAATTCAAATAGTTGATTAAAAGTTACGCCAGGTTCTACTGTAACAAATCCAAATTTTTCATTGTAATCTAATATTTGATTCATTTTGCTTAAGTCAATAAGAACACTGTTGGTTTCTATTGGAACTTTAGAGCCATATCCCCAATTCTTCCCTTTGCTTACAACATAGATTGGTTGTAGATATTGATTTGAAATGGCAACACACTCTTTCAATTCATCAATATCAGAAGGATATAATATTGCTTTGATATTTTGCCAGGTGTAATAAGTAGTTTGCTCTGCTATGCTTAAATATGTATCATCAATAATCACATTAGCCACTCCCAATACTTTAATAAAATCATCTATAATTTTATCCATATTAATTTAGTTGAACACCTTGTAAGATCGGCTTGTTTATTATCAATTTACTACAGTCTTTTTTAAACCCAATTTAAACTCATTGAGGTTGGCAGATTTAATTCGTAAATCATAGTGTACATTAACACGTACATTTTTAAATATTGATTTTTCATTGATTGAACACTGAAGATTACTTCTTAAAAAGAAAATCTTTTCCCTTTCACGCACATGTGCATCATGTAGCTTGCTTAAATCTTCGTGAATACAGGCAGTTGCAATTAAGTCAAGTTTAGGATAATAAAAAGTTCCATTTTTACCAACGGAAGTTAAAATCTTACTTCCTAACCATTGATTAAAACGAACAGTTGGTGGAGCACATAAAGCAAAACAAGTGTTTATACCTAACTGTTCTGTTATAACAATAGAACTTCTTGAAGGTAAAAAGCTACCGATACCTAAACCAGCCACTTCTTTTGAATTCCATAAACCCGATACTTCCGCAGCTCCGTTTAAAGATTTTTGCTCAATAACTTTGATAATGGCAGGATCCATTTTTCCAACCGCATTTTCAATTGGAAGCGGAGTTATTCCATCTACGCATTGTAACCGCACACCACCATACAATTTTTCGCCATTCATTGGTTCAACAACAACTACAAAAATGGATGGGTTATTAATCCAGTTATCATTGTTGGTAGTTATGTTTTCAAGACCGAAAATTGCCAAAACTTTTTTATGCCCTTCAATAAATTTTAAGCATGTTTCTGTATCGTCAGTTGCTCTAAATGCTCGTATACGGATATCTTTTTCGGTTAACTCCATCGGCTTAAATAATAAAGTTAGTTAATAACCGTTTTATAAAAAAGTTCGAAAACTTTTTAAAATGTAAACCAAGACTTACTTTTGTACAGATAAATCAAAGTTCGTTTAGAAATCAATTAAATCCAATTATTCCATGAAAGAAACATTGATTAACGTTCTTTATATTGATGACGAACCGCACAACCTTACCGCATTTAAAGCTGCCTTTAGAAGAGATTACAATATTTTTTTAGCAGAATCTGCACAAGAGGCAAAACAAATTCTTGATCATAATGATATTCATATTATACTTAGTGATCAACGTATGCCTTTGATGACAGGTATAGAATTTTTTGAATCTATCTTGTTATCAAATCCTGAACCTATTCGTATTTTAATAACAGGTTATACTGATGTTAACGCAGTGATAGATGCAATTAACCGTGGACAGGTTTATAAATATCTCACCAAGCCATGGAACGAAAATGATATCCGTATTTTTATTGATAAAGCATATGAAGTTTTTAACCTGCGCCGTGAAAATGCAGTGCTCACAAGTAAGCTTTTAGATGCAAATAAAAAGCTTGAGTTTCTTGTAAGGCAAAGTTTACTCTCCTAGGTATGACTTGCTGACAGAATATTCTTTTGCACGTCGTCTGTATAAGTAAATAAATCCTGGTTTTTCATTTGGACTTATTTTTGTTTACATTTAGTAATTATAAACTTAAATTAATTTTTATGGCACTTGAATTTAATGATACAAATTTTGAAACTACAGTTTTAAATAATGATAAGTTATCTGTTATTGATTTCTGGGCAGAATGGTGTGGCCCATGTCGTGCAATAGGTCCAGTTATTGAAGAGTTATCAAAAGAATATGAAGGCAAGGTAAATATTGGAAAAGTAAATGTTGACCTTAATCCATCTGTAAGTATGAACTATGGTATAACTTCTATACCAGCAATTCTTTTTATAAAAGGTGGTAAGGTTGTAGATAAGCAAATTGGTGCTGTACCAAAATCAATTCTTGATAAAAAAATCAAAGCAAATCTTTAATAAAAAAATCAAATTTTTGAAGCAGGCAAACAGCCTGCTTTTTTTATGCATTATATTGTTGGTAATATAATCTTTGTATATTGTAAATTAATCTACTTACCAAACTAAGATGCAAAGATTTCATGGTATTATTGGTGTTGCTTTAATGCTTTCACTGGCTTACATCTTTTCTAATAATAAGAAAAAAATAAATTACCGTTTAGTGGTAAGCGGCATACTTCTTCAAACATGCATTGCCTTATTAACTTTTAAGGTTGCATTTGTTGGAAATTTTTTTGAATGGCTTGGTAAAGGCATGCAGCATATTCAAGCTTTCGCAAGGCAAGGTGCATCATTTGTATATGGCGGCATTTCAGTTACACAAACCAATGGAACAATTGGCGATTATTTAAAAGGTGGTTTTGTATTTGCTTTTGACATTACTGCAACTATAATTTTAGTGTGTGCTATTGTAGCTGTATTATATTATGCAGGTATTATGCAGCGCGTTGTTTCTATATTGGCAAGTGTGATGAATTTTATTATGCGCGTAAGTGGCGCCGAAGCATTAAGCAATGTTGCCAGCGCATTTGTAGGGCAGGTAGAAGCACAGGTTATGATAAGGCCTTATCTTAAAGGCATGACACAAAGTGAATTGCTTGCAAGTATGAGTGGAAGCCTTGCTTGTATAGCAGGTGGCATTTTGGTGGTATATTCAAATATGGGTGCACAGGCAGGTATTGATCTTGCGCCAAAACTAATTGCAGCAAGTTTAATGGCAGCACCCGGCGCACTGGTTATATCTAAAATTGTTTTTCCTGAAACAGAAGAAAGCCAAACATACAAACGTGTAAAAATGGATGTAAAAAGCGGCTATATAAATATTATTGATGCAATCTCACATGGTGCTGCAGATGGTTTTAAAATTGCCATGAATGTGATTGCCATGCTTATTGGTTTTATAGCATTTATAGCATTGATTGATTTTATTTTACTGCACATCGGCCACTTATTTAATCCCGGTTTCAATCTTTCACTTAATTATATTTTCAGTAAAATATTTTATCCGTTTGCATGGAGCATGGGCATTCCTTCACAAGATATTAATAACGCTGCTACTTTACTTGGCCAAAAACTAACGGTAAATGAATTTGTAGCATTTCAACATCTTACCAATAAAACAGTTCCTATCATAACACAAAAAGGATTGCTGATCATAAGTGTTGCCATTTGTGGCTTTGCTAATTTCAGCAGTGTGGGAATGCAGATTGGCGGCATTGGCGCACTTGCTCCGGAGCGACGGACAGACCTTGCAAAACTCGGGTTAAAAGCTTTACTGTGCGGCACACTTGCTTCTTATTTATCGGCATGTATTGCAGGTATAATTGCTTAATTTTTATAAACCTATTTACCTTTAAAAAGAATTTGAATAGTAATCGGAATTTTCTAGTAACCGGTATTATTATCTATTCAACTTTAATTAAAAACAAAAACCCCGCGATTTGAACGCAGGGTTTATAAATTCTATTCGTTTAAAACTTATTTACTGGTTTCTACCTCACCATCAATTGTAAGAATAACTGGTGTGGCTATGTTCGCAAATTTTACGGTAACCCTTTTAGTAAACTTACCAGGGTTTTCAGCATTATAGGTTACTTTAATGGCAGCAGATTTACCTTTCATTACCGGTGTTTTTGGATAATCAGGTGTAGTGCATCCACATTCAGCAACCGCAGTTTCAACTATTACAGCTTTGTTACTGTTATTGGTAAAAGAAAATTCAGTTGTAGCAGGAACATGCTGCTTTATTTTTCCAAATGAATAGCTAACTGTCTTAAATTTTACAGCACTGCTATCAGTTTGGGCTGAAGCAGATAGAAACAACAAAGCAGTTAAGCAACTTAAAATCAGTTTCATATTAATTTCCTCCTGATTTTAATT
>CAZZXW010000018.1:0-17673 GCA_964658095.1 uncultured Parafilimonas sp.
GTAAAAATCACCATCAATTCATAATTGTTCATTACCCTGTTTTGTTTTATTGTTTAATTAATAATTAAGGGCGGCAAAGTTAAGAGAGAATTGCATACCACCCAACTGTATAAAACAAGATTATTGGGCAAACACTTTTAATGATATATCCACATTGCTGCCCATTACGGCACTGCCGCCACCAATATCAAAATCTTTTCGGTTAATGCTGAAGCTTCCGGTAAAAAGCATCCCGCTATCTTTTTTTGCAGCCGCGAAAGGAAACGAAATAGTTTTTGTACTGCCTTTGATTGTTAACTGGCCGGTAACTGTATAATCTTTATCGGCAGGTTTTACTGAAACGGAAGTAAAGCTTATGGTTGAGTATTTTTCTGCATTAAAATATTCTTCTTTTTTAAGATGATTATCACGCATATCTATGCCTGTATTGATTGTATTTACATCAACAGAAACATTAAATGATGCTGCAGAAAGTTGCAACGGATCAAAAGTTATATTACCTTTTAAACCACTTAAAGTTCCGGAAGTATTAATGCCGAAATTTTTTATAGTAAACTTTACTTCACTTTTATCATCAACCGGTTTGTATTGCTGTGCGAATATTGATAGTGTAAAAAAAGAAAGCAATAGCGCTAAACTTAACTTCATTATTAATTTTTATATTGATGTTATTTATCGACAAAGTTTATAAAAGCAAATTGTAAATGATTACTAAAATGGCTGCCCATGCGTTGAACTGATGATGTTCTTTGATAGTGCCGGAACTGCATTCATTAGTTTTAAAAATAAGCTTGTTGAAATGTTATTTCCCATAAACCGCTGAACCGTTCTTCCGGTTGCCAGCCTGAATGAAAAATTCCTTTTCCAGTTGTTTGAATAATTTTTTTCCATTGCGTTGCGTGAAATTTTTTGTTTTAGCAATAAATCAATTTGAGTAAATGCAAGCAAAGCGCTTTGCAATGCCATGCTCATACCATTTCCGCAAAGTGGTGTTATCATTCCTGCTGCATCACCTAACATCAAAACATGATTTTCTATTTGTGTTTTTTTATTAAAGCTGATCTGTGAAATAGTCACGGGCATTGCATATAAAAATTCGGCTTTATTAAAAATGTTTTTGAGCAATGCATTTTTAAATAAAACATTTTGCTGCATTTGTTCAATTGAATTATTGTTTAATGAAAGATTGGCTGCTGTTGTTAAATAACACAAGCAAAACTTATCATCTTCAATGGCAGAAATACCGCAATAACCATTACTGAAATTGTGCAAAGCAATTTTGTCTTTTGGATAATTTAAGCGCACATGATATTTTATGCCAATATAATTATTAAGCTTATTTGCTTTTTGATTTGCAAAGCTGCGCTTCCATTTTACATCAAGATTACTACGCTTGCCATAACTGCCCGCAACTGTTTTAACAATAACATTTTTGTTGCTTGCTTCAATGATGTGATGCTCATTTTCAAATGAAACATTATTCACTTTTGTGTTAGTAAAAACATCAACGCCTTTGCTCAAAGCAAGCTTGTATAACGCATCATCAATTTTATAACGGCTTATTCCAAAGCCGCCAAGATTAAGCGGAAAATTATAGGCTTTGCCTTGTACATCTGAAACCTCTAAATTTTTTATAACAGGCAAATTCCAATCATACAAAGGCAAACCTAAACGCTGCAAAAAATCATGGCTTTCCAGGCTTATGTACTCGCCGCAAACTTTATGAAATGGATATCCTTCTTTTTCATACAATACAACTTTATAACCAGCATCAGCTGCAAGAATGGATAATGATAATCCTGCAAGCCCGCCACCAATAATTCCTATATCATATTCAGGCTGCATGTGAATAACTAATTAAATAACGAAATGCCCATTTCCATTGAACAATGTAATTTTTTATTGCAGCCTGTTGTAAAATTTTTATCCATTCATTTTTATGAAAGCCACGTGCAACACTTAATGGTGCATCATTTTTAACCAAATAAGATTTTGATAAAAGCCTGGTAATTATTTTTATTGAATGATAGGCAAACCAGTTGCGTTGAAGATCATTTATAAAAAAGCCAATCGTTGAATTATTATACATCCATTGTAATTGTTCTATTAATTGTTCTTCAGTAAAATGATGGCAGAACAAGCTTGAAAAAATAATGTCTGGTTTACTTTTTAAATTTGCCTTTGAATAATCATTTGCAATCCATTCTGCCTTTAAATTTTTATAGTTTTTTTTAGCAGCATCAATACATTCCTGCTTTATATCAATGCCTGTTATTCTTAAATCAATATAATTTTTTTTACACCATTTTGCAATAACAAAAAGGTTATTTCCATCACCGCATCCAATTTCACAAACATGGACAGATTGTTTGTTGCTTGCTAATTTTTTAAATCCATCTAATGTAATCTTATGGCCTCCGAGCCAGGTGTTGATGGTATTTATTTCCTGCATGTTGATGCGTATATCTTCAAATGGAATCGCATCATTATCTAATAATTCTTTTTGGTTGGAACGATAGCGAAGATTTATTGCTTCGTGCATAAAAATGTTTCCATTGTTAAGCCTGGCCCAAATGCAGCGCCTAAAATATTAGCAGGTTCATCACCTTCAAGATTATCAATAATTTCTTTCAGCACAAATAAAACCGTTGGCGAAGACATGTTGCCATAACGGCTTAAAATGTCCTTTGAAAAACGTACATCATCATTATTTAGATGTAATTGTTTTTGAATTGCCGTAAGAATTTTTTTCCCGCCGGGATGAATGCACCAATGTGTTATATCTTTTATATCATGTCCTGAATGTTTAGCGGCTTCATCAACCAGCGCTGCAATATCCTGTTCAATAAGATCAGGTATGTAACTGCTTAACGTGATAATAAAACCTTTATGGCTAAGCTCCCATGCCATATCTTTTTTGCCGCGGTAAGCCACCTTAGAATAAAAATCTGTAAGCTGAATTTTTTTATCTGATGATAAAGTATTTGAAATCAAAACAGCAGCGCTGCCATCAGAAAATAAAATAGTGCTTGATGCACTGTCTGGTGTATATTCTTTTTGAAAATGGATAGAACAAAACTCTGTTGCCACAATAACCACATTTGAATTTGGCGTGCTGTCACAAATAAGCTTGGCAAGCTTTAATGCATGCACCGCACCATAGCAACCCATAAAATTTACAGACGTTCTAAACACCTGCGGTTGCATATCCATCGCTTCAGCAATTTGCAAATCCAGGCCTGGCGCACTCATGCCGGTACAACTTACCGTAATTAAATGTGTAACATCCTGCGGCTTTAAAATATCTTTTAAACAATCATTAATTGCCAGCACAGATAAAGGCAGCGCTTCACGGTTATAAATCTTCATGCGCTCATCTAAATTTGGCATCGGCTCATCCTGCGCAGAAAGAAAATTCCATGCTTTTTCATTTGAGTGATTGCTATAATCTGCCAGCACAGAATATCTTGTTTCAATATCACTTTGCCTGTACATAAAGGCAAGCTTACGTGCTTCAAGTGCATCAAGGCCATAGATCTTCTGCATCATCGGGATAACATCTTTCTGCTTAAAACTATGCTGTGGCACAGCCGTTCCTATTGAAATAATCTCAATCAAATTGTTGTAGTATTAACAAGGTTATAAAAGCAAGGTTTGTACAGGTTGATGCAAGTATGTTCATGCGCATTGTATGTTTAAAATCAGCATTAATAACATCTTTATTAACCTTTAAAAACCATACCGCAAAGTATGCAAGTACAGGTGCAAAAAATAATGTTATTATGCTAAACAGGAATAAACGCTGAACAGAATAGTAATAATAAAACAATAACACAAAAACAATTGTGTAAACGATGAAACAAAAAATGAATGTGCCTTTTTTACCTAGCAACATGCTTATGGTTTTTACGTTATCTGCAGCATCATCTTTATGCTGATAAATTTGTGTGATAGGATAGAAGCCGCCAATCAATAAAGTAGCGCATAACATTCCAAGCTGCGGTGCTGCTGCATGTATGTTATTATTTGCTGCATGAAATACCGTATAAAATATTAATCCGCCCTGGTTTAATATCACAACCAGGTAACCAATAAGCGCATATTGCTTTAAGCGAATCTTTCTGTAACTATAAAGCCGTGAAAAGAGGATATAAATAACGATATACACTGCAGTTGCAGGTGAAATTACTAATGATAACAGCACGCTCATCACATCCATTACAACGGTAAAAACAAATAATTGTTTGGTTGGCTGAAGTGGTTGCTCAATGCCGCCAATGCTTGATGTATCTCTATCCATATAACTGTTATAACCGTTGCTTGAAGGATATACCAGCACATGAATTATTAAAAAGATAAGAACCGCATGTGTAACGTTTATGTCTTTTATAAATGTTAGCGCAAACCAGTAAACCGGCATTAAAAAGAAAGAAAAAGGAAAACGAAGAAGTTGTATGGTTGATTTATGTATCAAGATATCTGTAAACTACAATATATAGTTGTTTTGATACAACGGCTTGTTAATAGTTACTTCAAAACTTCCAGTGCTTTTTTTACAACCGGATCATTATCGTTGCTTAATTCAAAATAGCCTTCTGTTCTCCATATTTGTCTCGCCAGCAAGTCTTCCATTTCACCTAATACAAATTTTTTAGATGTTTCCGGTACAGTATCAAGATTTACAGAATCCTGTTTTGCATAACCGTTAAGCTGTTGCCATTCTTTTTCGCCGGGATGAAATTGCTTATAAAACTGATCCGGCGATTTGTATTGCTGAAGCTGTTCTTTATTTTCAACATAATAATTATAAACAAAATTCCGCAGCGTGCCATTAGCAAACAATCGCATAACATTCTTTGGTTGAGACGTAGTATCATACGCTACAAATATATCAGGCGTAATACCGCCGCCGCCATAAACAACATGGCCCTTTGGTGTTTTAAATGCCTGCCCTTTTGGTTTTGCCGTATCACCAGTTACTACTTCGCCATCATGAAAACGGTTTACCAGTTCTTCTTCATATTGCTCCTTGCCTTTATCGTAAGGCTTTTGTATATTTCTGCCAAGCGGCGTATAATATCTTGCAACTGTTAAACGCATTTCAGAATTATCAGACAATGTAAACTGCTGTTGCACCAATCCTTTACCAAACGTTCTTCTGCCAATAAGGGTTGCCCGGTCCCAATCTTGCAAAGCGCCGGCAAGTATTTCACTCGCAGATGCAGATGTTTCATCAACGAGCACTACCAGCTTCCCGGTTTCAAAAACGCCTTCTTTATCACACTTGTAATCCATTCGCGGAGAATGTACGCCTTGCGTATAAACGATCAGCTTATCACCATCTAAAAACTCATCTGCAATTTCAACAGCTTCCTGCATTATGCCGCCGCCATTATCACGCAGATCAAGAATAAGCTGCTGCATGTGTTGTTGTTTCAATTTATCCATTGCAGCCATAAATTCGTGATAGGTAGTTTCTGAAAATTTATTCAATTTAATATAACCTGTATTGGCGTTGATCATATATGCTGCATCAAGCGAATACAACGGAATATTGCCACGTATAATTTTTATATTTTTTGTTTGATGATTTCTTAAAACAGTAATTAACGCTTCGCTGTTAACCGGCCCACGCAATTGTTTGCGTACATCATCAACATTAATATTTTTACCGGCAAGATTAAATGTATCATTTGCTTTAATGATCTTATCACCAATCTCAACACCGGCTTTAAAAGAAGGCCCGTCAGGTATAACATTCATCACATTCACAGTATCATTTATAATCTGGAACTCAACACCAATTCCCTGGAAATTTCCCTGCAGATCTTCATTCATACTTTCAACATCTTCTGCAGGAATATAGATTGAATGTGGATCAAGCTTATCTAACAAACCATTTATAGCAGGCGATTCAAGACTATCTAAATGTACATTGTCAACATATTTATTTTGAATGAGATTGATGGCTTCTTCAAGTGGTGAGCGGTCACTGTTTTTAAAGAATGAATCACCGCCTGAAGTGTTTTCACGAAGACGGTAGCCGATGATCATTCCAAATATCATGACAACCGAAAAAATTACCGGCAACCAAACCTGAACTTTTTTCTTAACCATAAATTATGATGCTTATCTTAATGCACTAAACACGAATATCAGTATAAACGTTGCAATTTTAGATTACTTATTTTAAATCAAATATAAATACATAAATGAGCGATATTTTGATTGCCGACAGCGGCTCTACCAAGTGTGAATGGTGCTTGATAAGCAACAATAAAAATAAAAAATTTATAACTACTGGCATCAGTCCGTATTTTTTAAACAGTGATGAAATTGCTGCCTTATTGCAAAAAGAATTGCTGCCATACATCAAAAATAAAAATGTAACACAGGTATTTTTTTATGGAACCGGTTTAAAAGATAATAACAATAAAAGATTCATTCAATCATCATTAAAAAGGGTTTTTGCAGATGCTGAAATTGAAGTGCAAACAGATTTGCTTGGTGCGGCAAGAGCACTTTGTAAAAACGAAAAAGGCATTGCCTGCATTTTAGGAACAGGCTGTAACTCCTGTTATTATAACGGTAGTAAAGTAGTAAAGAATAGTCCCGGGCTTGGTTATGTGTTAGGTGACGAAGGCAGCGGCGCTTATCTTGGTAAAAAAGTAATCCAGCATTATTTATATAACATGTTTGATGAAGAGTTGACGCATGCATTTGATACAACGTTTCATACCAACGCAGACACTATTTTAAACAGTGTTTATAAGCAACCGCAGCCTAACCGTTATTTAGCATCGTTTGCCATGTTTCTTGCAGAGAACCGTAAACATTATATGATTGAGAATATTATTGAAGATGGCTTGAATGATTTCTTTTTTACACACTTGAGCAAATACAATGAAAGTTGGTTATACCCAGTTCACTTTACAGGCAGCATTGCTTTTGGTTTTAAAGATGTGGTTGAAAACTTATGCAATAGTTATGGAATGAAGTTGGGTTTAATTTTAAAGCAACCTATTGATGGTTTAATAGCATATCACAAACAATCGTTATGAAGTTTAAAACATCTGTTGAAGAAGCGGTTGAAGCATTAGTCAAAGCCAATGAAAAATTTGTTCAGTTGCTGCAACATGGTTCAATGAAAGTTGAATATTATGTGCCGAATAAAGTTGATTTGCAAACGCCGCATACACAAGATGAATTGTATATCATCATCAGCGGAAGTGGAAAATTTATTAATGGAAATAAAACAGTTGATTTTAAGCCACATGATGTTTTATTTGTACCTGCAGGCACAGAGCATCGCTTTATTAACTTCACAACTGATTTTGCAACATGGGTTATTTTTTATGGTGAAGATGGCGGTGAAAATAAAATTGATTAATTATGAATGATATTATAAAAGTTGGCTTAGCCGGCTTTGGCATTTCAGCAAAAGTTTTTCATGCACCTTTCTTAAAATTATCGCCACATTATACGGTAACAACTATTTTGGAAAGACATAATGAAGCATCAAAAGCGTTCTTTCCATCCGCTGATATTGTAAGAACATTTGAAGCATTGTTGCAGAAAGATGTTGATCTTGTTGTAATAACTACGCCTAATGATACGCACTTTACTTATGCATTACAGGCATTGCAGGCAGGCAAGCATGTAATAGTTGAAAAACCGTTTACTATACACAGCAGTGAGGCAGCCGAACTTATACATATCGCGAAGCAAAAAAAACTTGTATTAACTGTTTATCACAATCGCCGCTATGTTTCAGATTATCTTACCATACAAAAAATTGTACAGCAAAGTTTGCTCGGTAAAATACATACGTTTGAAGCGCACTATAACCGTTACCGTGCGGAAGAACGGCCTAATGCATGGCGTGAAAAACCATTGCCAGGCAGCGGTATTTTGTATGATCTTGGTGCACATTTAATTGATCAGGCGCTTAGCCTCTTTGGCTTGCCAAAATTTATAACTGCTGATGTAAGCTTGCAGCGCCCACATGCCAAAGCAATAGATTGGTTTGATGTTCGGCTTGATTACGGTTTTTTGCAAACAAGGCTTAGTGCAGGCATGTTAGTGCGTGAGCCCGGGCCGCGTTATATAATTCATGGCATTAACGGCTCTTTTATAAAAACTGGTGAAGACCCACAGGAAGCAAAACTGCGTGCCGGTGAAATGCCTGTTATAAATTTTGGCAAAGAGCCGGAATCAATGTATGGTTTATTGCATACTGTAATTGATGGTAAAACAATAAGAGAAAAAGTTATTTCTGAACAAGGCGATTACGGATTGTTTTATGAAGATGTGTATCATACGCTTTTCGAGAATACACCACTAAAAATAAAACCGGAAGAAGCATTTAATGTTATAAAACTGATTGAACTGGCTGAAGAAAGCAGCTTAAAAAAATGCACTGTTACATGTGAAGGGTTGATGATGGATGCATAAATCACGAGAAAATTGCAACAAGATCATGATCAACCTACATTATAATTATACTCAACATAGTTTATGCAAAACGGGAAGCTTAAATTCAGCCTTACCAAAACCTTACATACAACAATGAAATAATAAGTAATATAATTACAATCATTGCTAATGTTCCCGGTTGTACTTTAAACATGCCTTTATCTAATACCAGTGCTTTAGGATTGATTTTTGGTCCTGCCAAACTCATAATTATCATTACAATTACTGTAAACATAAATGCAAGCCCCATACAAATGTGAAATGGTATTTCATAATTGCCATCATTGTTTTTATACGCTGTATAAAAAAATGTATCTGGGCCAAACCATGATGGCGCATACACATTAAATAAAACAGATAAAAGAAAACCAACTATTACACCAGCAACTGCTGCGGCGCCTGTTGTGCGTTTCCAGAAAAAACCAAGTAGAAAAATGGCGAACACACCCGGGCTTATAAAGCCGGTATATTTTTGTATAAAAGTAAAGCCACCTTCACCACCAATGCCTAATGAATCATGCCAGGTTAATAAAATAGAAACGATCATTGCAGCCATAATAGTAATGCGCCCAATCCAAACCATCTTTGCTTCTGTGGCTTCTTTGTTTACATATTTCTTATAAACATCCAGCGTAAAAATGGTTGATATACTGTTTGCTTTACCGGCAAGTGATGCAACAATGGCGGCTGTTAATGCCGCTAATGATAAACCAATTAAGCCATTTGGCAAATAACCAAGAATAGCAGAATAAGCATTATCTGAAACTATTTGTCCATTCTTACTATTAGCCATCATTTCAGCTTGCAGCATTCCTTTCTGATGCAACACATAAGCAGCAATACCAGGCAACATAACAATAACCGGCATCAACAATTTTAAAAATCCTGCAAACAAAATGCCTTTGCGTGCTGTTTGCAGATCTGCGCCCAGTGCACGTTGTGTTATATATTGATTACAGCCCCAGTAATTTAAGTTTACTATCCATATTCCAGCTGCATAAGATAACAAACCGGGTATAGTTAAATAATTATTTACTTCATGTTGAGAAGAATTTGCATCAGGCTTTGCAAAGATCATATGAAAATGATCCGGTGCATGTTTTATCAATTGATTGAAACCTTCCAGCGCATTTGAACCATAACCAAATGCTTTGCTTACCACAGTTAATGCAACATAAGTTGTAGCAAGGCCGCCGAGTATTAAAACAGAAACCTGTATTACATCAGTAAATCCTATAACTTTCATTCCGCCCAGCGTAATAAAAACTGCAAAAATGGAAAGTAAGATTATGATGATATGAAAACTATTCTCGCTGCCGCCAGTTAAATTGTTGATAGCAACAGCGCCAAGAAATAATATGGAAGTAAGATTTACAAACACATATAAAAACAACCAGAAAATAGCCATTATAAGCGCCACCGTTTCATTATACCGCGTTTTTAAAAACTGCGGCATGGTAAAAATTTTATTTTTTAAGTAGATAGGAATGAACCAAACTGCAACTATAATTAATGCAATGGCAGCAATCCATTCATATGCGGCAACAGCAATACCAATTGTAAAACCATTACCACTCATACCAATAAATTGCTCTGCAGAAATATTAGATGCAATTAATGAGGCACCGATTGCCCACCATGTTAGCGAACCTTCTGCAAGAAAAAAATCATGCGTGGCACTTACAGCTTTTTTCTTTTTACGATAGATATAATAACCATAGCTGGCAACAATAATAAAGTAAACAATAAAGATCAGTTTGTCTTGGAGGAGTAATTTGTTCATTGCAATCGTTGTTGTTTATTCTCAGTTTTTTAGTTGTTTTTATTCATTAATCTTATAAGCCGCATCGTTCCACCTTAATTCGTTTTTTAATTGATAAAGATTCGTATTCTTATCAATTAAAACAAATTCAATATTAGCTATTGATGCAAAATCTTCTAAATGTTCGCTTGTTAAGTTTTGACTAAAACATGTGTGATGTGCACCGCCTGCATATATCCATGCAGCGCAACCGGTTTTCATATCTGGAAAAGGCTTCCATAAAACTCTTGCTACAGGTAATTTGGGTAAAGTATATTTTGGTTTGATGGCTTCAACTTCATTTACTAATAACCTAAATCTGTTACCGATATCAATGATTGAGGCATTTAGTGCATCACCTTCATCAACATTAAATACAAGCCTTACCGGATCTGCTTTGCCGCCAATACCAAGTGGATGCACTTCGCATGATGGCTTTCTATCAGCAATGGAAGCACATATTTCAAGCATATGCGCACCAAGCACCATTTCATTACCTGGTTCAAAATGATAAGTGTAATCTTCCATAAAACTATTGCCACCTTTAAAACCCATAGCCATTACTTTCATAGCACGAACCAATGCAACTGTTTTCCAATCACCTTCTCCGGCAAAGCCATAACCTTGTTGCATTAAACGTTGTGCAGCAATGCCGGGTAATTGTTGCATGCCATGCAAATCTTCAAACGTATCGGTAAAGCCTTTATAGTTTCCGTTTTCGAGAAATGTTTTTAAGCCTAACTCAATTCTTGCTGCGTCTTTTAATGATTGCCGTTTTGCTCCATTTTTTTTTAATGAGTCAGCAATCTTATAAGTGCTTTCATATTCTTCAATCAGCGAATTAACTTCTTTATCATTAATTGAATTGATCACTTTTACAAGATCACCAATACCATGGGTGTTCACAGAAAAACCAAACTTATATTCTGCTTCAACTTTATCACCATCTGTTACTGCGACATAACGCATATTATCACCGAAACGTACAAACTTTGCACCCTGCCAATCATGCCATCCTGCAGCAGCACGGCACCAGGCATCAATGCTTTTTATAACTGATTCATCTTTCCAGTAACCAACCACCACTTTTCTTTGAATGTGCAAACGGCTTACAATAAAACCAAATTCCCGATCGCCGTGTGCACTTTGGTTCAGGTTCATGAAGTCCATATCAATATCATTCCATGGAACATCACGATTAAATTGTGTATGTAAATGCAACAAAGGCTTTTGTAAAATCTTCAGGCCATTGATCCACATTTTTGCTGGAGAAAAAGTATGCATCCATGTTATGATGCCAATACAATTTTTGGTTGCATTTACTTCTTTACAAACAGATAAAATTTCTTCAGGTGTTGTTACTATTGGTTTAAAGATTATTGATACAGATACATTATTTAATGCGTTTAAGAATTGCACAATTTCCTGCGAGTGCTGTGAAACTTTTTTTAATGTTTCTTCACCGTATAAATGTTGGCTTCCTGTGATGAACCATACTTCAAGTGTTTTTAAATTGATCATAGGTTTATTTACTTAAATCGTTATTGCCCATAATAACTGTTCTTGCCATGTTTACGTTCATAATGTTTTTTTATCAATGCATCTTTTAAACGTAATGCATCTGCTTTAATGGTTTCTGTTATAAAAGCCATCTTTGCAATCTCTTCTAAAACGGCGCTGTTATAAACTGCTTTTTCAGCATTATATCCCCAGGTGAATGGTGCATGATTTCCAACCAAAATCATATCAACATCTCTATAACTTAAATTCTTTTCTTTTAATGTATTGATGATCTGAAATCCTGTTTCATATTCATAATTGCCTTCAATCATTTCATCATTCATCGGCGCAGCACACGGAACATCAAACGTTGTGTGATCTGCATGTGTTGTACCATAAATCGGAATATCTCTTAAACTTTGCGCCCATGCTGTTGCATACGTTGAATGTGTATGTACAATACCGCCAATTGTTTCAAAATGTTTATATAAAACTGCATGCGTTAATGTATCCGACGACGGACGCAGGTTGCCTTCAACAACCTTTCCATCAAAATCAACAATCACCATTTTCTCTGGCGATAAATTTTCATATGCAATGCCACTTGGCTTAATAGCGAATACATTTAAATTTCTATCAGCAGCACTTGCATTACCAAACGTGAACAGCACTAAACCCAGCGCAGGTAGTTGCATGTTGGCGTTGTATGCTTGCTTCTTTATATCATCAAACTTACTCATAGATTATTTCAATGTAATTAAAACAACACTCATTGGTGGCATATTAACGTTCAAAGAATTGTTTGACTTTTTATAATCAGAAAATGATGTTATCTTAACTTTATCTGGTTGCTCGAAGGTATTTACATCATCAAATTTTTGTGAGGTTAAAACTTCAGCTTCGATATTTTGCATTGGAACATTTTGCATTAATGCATTTACAGAAATTTTTTTCTTCGCATCCAGATTTACAATCGTGATATGTACAACACCATTACTATCTTTTGAAGCAGATGCGTTTACAGCATTGATGCTATCACTTCCAAAAACATATTGCGGGCTTGTAAAATGTAATGGAATAAGTGTTGCATTTTGATGATGCTGATACAAATCAAAAACATAATATGTTGGCGTAAGCAACATTTGTTCTTTGTTGGTTAAAACAAGTGCCTGCAAAACATTTACTGTTTGTGCAAGGTTTGCCATACGTACACGGTCACAATGATTATTAAAAATATTTAAGGTTGATGCGGCAATCAATGCATCTCGTAAACTATTTTGCTGATACAAAAAAGCGGGATTGGTGCCGGGTTCAACATCTGTCCAAATTCCCCATTCATCAACAGCCAATGCAACTTTTTTTTGTGGATCATACTTATCCATTATCGCACTGTGTTTGTTAATCAGGTCTTCAATATGTAAACAATTTTTTAAGCCTTTAAAATATTCGCTTTCATCAAATGCAGTAGCGGAACCTTTATGCTCCCAATTACCTACTAGTGTATAATAATGCATGGAAAGCGCATACATATCCGATAGTGGAATGTTTTTCATGCATACCTCTGTCCAGTTATAATCATCAGCATTGGCACCGCTTGCAATCTTCTTTAAATGAGTGCCGGTATAATCTTTACAGAATTCTGAATAGCGCTTAAATTCATTCGCATAAAATTCAGGCGTCATTTGTCCGCCGCAGCCCCAGCTTTCATTTCCTACACCCCAAAGAGAAACATTGTAAGGCGCATCATGACCGTTGCTTCTTCGCAAATTTGCTAATGTGCTGTTTCCGTTAAAATTTAAATATTCAAGCCAATCTTCCATCTCATGCGGCGTGCCTGTTCCAACATTGCCGGCAATGTATGGTTCGCATCCAAGCAAACTGCAAAGCTTCAAAAGCTCATCTGTTCCAAAACTATTATCATCGCTTACCATTCCCCACGTTGTGTTAATGCGCACAGGTCTTTTACTGCGTTCACCTATGCCATCGCTCCAATGATATTGATCGGCAAAACAACCGCCGGGCCAGCGCAGATCTGGAATATGAATCTTCTTTAAAGCATCCACAACATCTAAACGTATACGGTCATTTTTTGGAACATTTAAATTTGAATCAACCCAGAAGCCATCATAAATGCATCTGCCAAGATCTTCTGCAAAATGCCCATAAATGTATTTGCTGATCTTTTGGTGTGCTGTATCAGACATTGTTAATTGCATTGTTTGGGCCGGTGTGTTTTTTGCAATGATCAACAATATAAGATAGAGTAAAAGTTTTTTCATAACCTGTTTCAAATTAATAAGTCTTTAAGATACTTTGTGATATTATGCCTGAATAAATTCTCCCAGCGTTTTATATTTTTCATATCGGCTGTTATATAGATCAGTATTCATTTTATTAGGTTGATATTCTGCATCAAAACCATGCCCCATTGCATTCATCGCATCTTCTACTTTGTTATAAATGCCGGCTGCTGTTGCTGCAAACATAGCCGCACCAATGGCACAGGTTTGTTCACTTTTATGAATACGGATTGGCATGTTTATAACATCAGCCATTACCTGCATAATGTATGGCGATTTTCCAGCAACGCCACCCAATCCAATCAAGCCTTTTACGGTTACGCCTTCTTTATTAAAACGTTCAACTATTGCTCTTGCGCCAAAACATGTTGCTTCGGCTAATGCTTTAAAAATACGCGGCGCACCAGTTGCTAAATTTAAATTGATAATGCTCGCTTTTAATTCCTGGTTTGCATCAGGTGTTCTTCTTCCATTCAGCCAATCAACTGCTAATTCATCATCCTCATTTAAAGAAAGTTTTGAAGCTTCGTTTGAAAGATGCATGATGAATTTATCATTCATTTCTTTTATTAATAGATCTGCAACTGCACTATCAACAACAGAAGAATTTGTAATGAGATTTTTTACCGATGACATTATTAAATTTCTGAACCATGCATACGTATCGCCAAATGCACTTTGCCCAGCTTCCATACCCATCATGCCGGGAATAACAGAGCCGGGAACCTGGCCGCAAATACCTTTTACCAAAATATCTTTTACTTCATTCATTGGTGCAACCAGCATATCGCAGGTTGAAGTGCCCATTACTTTGCTTAAATGATATGGTTCTATTTGTCCGCCCACTGCACCCATGTGCGCATCAAATGCACCTGCACCAATTACAACGTTGGTTGATAACCCTAAACGCTCAGCCCATTCTTTTGAAAGATTACCAGCCACTTTATCTGCAGTATAAGTTTCAGTAAATAATCTTGTAGTAAAGCCATCTAACAAGTTATCAAGCGAAGCAAAAAAGTTATTTGGTGGCAAGCCGTTATGATCGTTACTCCATAAAGCTTTATGTCCCGCAGCACAAACGCTACGTTTCATCTTGTGTACATCATTGCCGCCGGTTAATAAAAATGGGATCCAGTCGCAATGCTCAACAAAAGAATAACATGCTTTACATACATCTTCATCCACTCTTAATATATGCAGCAGTTTGCTCCAAAACCATTCAGAAGAATAGATGCCACCAACATATTGTAAATAATTGACGCCGTACTTTTTTGCATGTGCATTAAATGCTGCTGCTTCTTTTATTGAAGTATGATCTTTCCACAAAACAAACATGGCGTTTGGATTAGTTTCAAACTGCGGCAACAGCGCTAATGGCGTTCCCTGCTTATCAACAGCAACAGGAGTGGAGCCGGTTGTATCAACAGAAATGGCAACAATATTTTCAGCCACACTGTTGCCTGCTTTTTTAATACAATCTTTTATAGTGAATTCAAGACCTTCAATATAATCTAAGGGATGTTGCCTGAATTGATTTTGCTGTGAATTACAATACAAACCATCTTTCCATCTTAAATAATAAAAAACAGATGAAGAGATTTCATTGCCGTTAAATGCATCGAGAATTACAGAGCGCACTGAATCAGTTCCATAATCAACACCAATAACAAATTTTTGTGGCATGTAAGAAATATTCAACCGTTAAAATCAATTACAATATTAAGTGTATTTTATACAGTTATTCATAATGAACAATTAAGCTTGCGGCACAAGACTGCATTAAGCTTGCGGCATAAAACCGCCTGATCTTATACTTTCATTTGTTTTGCTGTTATGATAACTTAATCTTGCTGATTTAATATGTAATAGTTCATGCAGCCGCAGTAAACGGAAAAGTATTGCTACTATAAAAGCAGCAAGTAATGGTGCAACTATATAAACCCAATAATCAATAAAATTTTTACTTAACAATGCAGGGCCGAAACTGCGTGCAGGGTTGGTGCTGCAACCAGAATAAGCAGACTCCACCCACACCATAAAACTATATAACACCGGCATTGCAAATGGCGTATAGTTGCGTAGCCGTTTGCTGCCAACAAACACAAATACAACTACAACCAATACGGCAGTTGTTATCAGCTCACCAATAAAAGCAGCCTGAACACCTGCGTTGCCCGGCAACGTAATTCCGTATTGAATACTGCTGCCTTGTTTCTTCCATAATAATAAAGGAATGCTTCCAATAGCAGCGCCAAGCATTTGCACCATTACATATCCAATCAATGCCTGTGTTTTCATTTTGCCACGTAGCCAAAAAGCAAATGACATGGCAGGGTTAATGTGTGCGCCACTTATTCTGCCAACCGGTGATAAAGTGATAAGGCAACCCGTGCTGCCAAATAAAAATCCTGTAAGCAACCTGCGTACATCTGCTGAAGGGATATATGTTGCTACCACTGAATCTTTACCCCAACCAAAAATTACAAAGCTTAAACCAATACTTAATAACAATGCAGTGCCAATAAATTCTGATATTAAAAGCGGGAATATAGATTTAGTTTTCATTGTGAATGCATAGCGCTTAAGTGCAAAGCTAATACTGGTATTATGAGTTATGAATGATGATTAATAATAACATCAGTGATTGATTTATTGGTGAAAAAATTTGCCGTTACGTATAATATCATAAATTTTTGCGTTAGAGATGTGATTTGACCTTTAAATATGTTAAACAAGACATGAATGAATTTTAAACTGGTGTTGCCGGCTTTACTGACCATTATTGGAAATATTGTTTTTACTTAATCATTAAAGGAAAAGTTGACAAGTCTCTCGAAAGTTATAATCTTTTTACTCAGGTGTATTGAAGGAAAAGATGGATATATAAAAGAAATTCTGACATAGGTTACAATTTAAAAACTAAAATTCATAACACAAATCAATTATGAAAGCCGTAGTAATTGGAGAGCCATCAGAAGCAACAGTAGAAACCATTATGCGTGTTTACCCAAGACACAAAGCCATTGTAGATAAATATATTGCTAAAGGTGAAGTGCTTGGTATAGGGCCTTTTAGCGATAGGGGAAACATGGCCATTTTTAAAACACGTGCTGCAGCAGAACAGTTTGCAAGCGAAGATCCTTTTATTCTTGAAGGGCTTGTAAAAACGTTTGTTATCCGTGATTGGAATGATACTCTATTACCTGTTTAATCCTTTGGTTATTTAGTTCTTTTTGCAATCAGCAGGCAATCACAGGCCACGGTGGAATTACTCCAATTTGCGTAACGAAGCCGAAAAATACGGCCTATCCATTTTTGACCAAATAAAAAACAACGTCCCAAGAAATGTTGAATATGCGAATTGTCGTTATTCATCCAAAATAAAGCGCCTCCTCCATAACCTGAAAAAACAATCTCAAACCCAACGCTTTTAAGCAATTCAGCCCATTCGTTAAGGTTCATGCTTTCTAAATTATGCCTGCGCAGATTAGGCGTATCAAACAGTTGATGAAAGGCTTGTTGAAAAAATCCTCTAAAGTTTGGCGTGCTGATTACTATATAGCCTTCCTTATCTACTAATTCTGCCTGTTTCAGAAT
>CAZZXW010000019.1:0-17539 GCA_964658095.1 uncultured Parafilimonas sp.
AATGAAAACCATATAGAAATGAGCCGTTGCTATATAGAAATGAAACGAATTATACAGTGCAGGTTTTGAAAACTATTGTATAAACGTAAAATAACATTTTACTCAACTTATTATATTATTACAACTATAATACAAAATGTATACACTAAGTAACTTTATGAATTGCAAGTTTTTTGGTCATTGCGTATAATATCATAAATCTTTGTTGTGTGTCATTTAAATTAATCACTTCAATGAGAAAGATTCTAACATTAATTATTACCATTTATAGTGTGAATTCGTTTGGACAACAGGTAACGTTAGACGAGTGGAATAAAGAAGCAAAAACTGATATACGACTTCTTCCAAAGTATGGATATGCCGTTAAAACAGAAGAACAAAAAAATACTGACAAAGAGTTTATTGAAACCACTCTTAAATCAATTCCGGACAAAAGACAAGCATCAAATCATTTGATAGAACTTGGTTTTAAATATTTGTACAATGATTTAAAAACAGCGATGTATCGTTTTAATCAGGCTTATCTTCTTGACTCTACAAACACTAATATTTTTTGGGGTTATGGAGCAATTTATATGACACTTGGCGACTATAAAAAAGCACAACAAGAATATTTAGAGGGGCTTTTGATTAATTCTCAAAACACGCATTTATTAACCGATTACGGAACTTACTTTATGAACCAATATTATGTTTTGCAACCTGTCAACGATAAAGATGCCTTGACAAACTTAGATTCGGCAGTAAACTATATGACAAAATCATATCAAATAGACAGTAAAGATCAAAATACAACTTTTAAACTTTCAGTCTGCTATTATCAAAAGAAAGATTGTGACAACGCTTGGAAATATTATAATGAATGCGCTGCACTTGGTGGACAACCGATAAGCGACGATTTTACAAAGGCATTAAAAGAACAATGTAAAAAGAACAACTAAACGGCAGCCAACAAGTGGCTTGGCAAATGCGGGCTTGACATTGTAACATCAACTTTTGTTTTGCTATTGTGCTGCAGTTGTTGTGGCGACGAAACTTTACTCAACAAAAAATTTTATCTTGAGCTTTAAATAAAAATCAAAAACAGTTCCGGCAGACGGAATGCTATTACCCGCAATTCTTTAAGCCGTTAACGTTAGCTGCAACCCCATAATGACACTTCACTATAAACAGACGACATAAAAAATACCACCAAAAAAAAGCACAACAAAAAAGACGGTTTTTATATCCTCTACTTTTCTTGACCTTAAAGAAGAGAGAAAAAAAGTTTGGGACACCCTTGAAAAATTTGATGTGATAGTTAAAGGGATGGAGCAATTCGGAGCAAGGAAAACAACTCCTTTGGCAACTTGTATTTCAGAAGTTGAACAGTCCGACATTTATGTAGGCATTATTGGAATGAGATATGGTAGCGAAGAACCCAACAGTGGAAAATCATATTCCCAATTAGAGTATGAGAAAGCCGTAGAACAGAATAAAGAAATTTTAATTTATCTCATTGACGAAGAAAATTCAACTGTTACACCCAATCTTATTCAGTATGACAAAATCCAAAAACTAAATACTTTTAAAGCTATATTAAGAGACAAACACACAATTGATACCTTTTCAACTCCCCAGGATTTGGTAACTAAACTTCAAAGAAAATTTAAAGAGTTACTGACACCAAAAGTAACAGCAGTTATAGAAGATGAATATGACAATACAAAAAAAGTGTGTTTAAGTCTCATAATTTCAATATCCAAAATCATGAACTGTCAATTAACTTATCAGACATTGACAAAGTGAACAGATATAAGACATTAGAACTTGTAAACAATGGTTTGACTGTGACAACGACATCTAATAAAATTGAAAAATTTGTGGTACAACACCCTGAACAATGGCTTAACGAGTTGACAGGAAAGAACGGCTTACAACGGTTGCACTTGCTATAGCATGGCTGACAAGCCGCACTTGTACAACAGTAATTCATATCATCTTCTGTTCAAGCCGACAATAAGCTCTTCAGAATTTGTAATTATCTTCAACATCAGTTTTTAATTTAGCATTTGCACCAGGCTAATAAAGTTTTATTGCCATACTTTCACAATAAAACGTGCAGTCAATTTCAAAAGACTATACTAATGAAAAATACTATTTATGTTTTAAGCTTTTTGTTATCACTTACCTGTATCAGTTGTGAGCATTCAACTAGCTCATCGAAGCCATTGAAGGAACTTATAAATAAGAACAACTCAACGAACGTTACTAAATATCTTAATGAAGCCAAATGGAATGAATTATTTCCGAAGAGATACGGTATTGGGCTAAAAGATTCAATTAATCATAATCCTGATTTTTATTCTTTCAATACATTTATTAAGGCTGCAACTATTTTTCCTTCTTTCTTTCTGATGGTGATGAAAGTACGCAGAAAAGAGAACTTGCCGCTTTTCTTGCTAACATAGCGCAGGAAACAAGCGGAGGATGGGAAACTGCACCAGGTGGTTATTATAAATGGGGACTATACTTTTTGGAAGAGAATAACACAGGGCTTTTAAATACTTATAATGATACATCGAAAAAGAATTATCCCGCATTTGAAGGAGTATATTATTATGGCAGAGGGCCTAAACAATTAACTTGGAATTATAATTATGGACAGTTTAGCGAGGCCTGGTATGGAAGTAAGGACACGCTGCTTCAACATCCTGATTTATTATCAAAAGATCCGCTGGTATCATTTGGTTCAGCTTTATGGTTCTGGATGACGCCCCAATATCCAAAGCCTTCCTGCCATGATATTATGATTGGAAAATGGGTTCCAACATCAAATGACATTAAAAATGGAAGGCTCCCGGGCTTTGGTGCAACAGTTAATGTTATTAATGGAGGCATAGAATGCGGCAGCGGGAAAGACCTTGCAAAAACCACGTACCGATATCAATATTACCAATACTTCTGTAAATACTTCCAGGTATCGCCTGGCAATAATATCAGTTGCTCAACTCAAAAGCCGTTTGGCCAATAATATCAGGTTAGGCTAATATAAACTGCCTGCAACATTTGTATAGCTGCATCGGGGCAAACACGGCGCTGTTGTGCAGCAGTAAGTAAACATCAACAATAAAGAATTTAGCTTTGTTATAAACTGATAAGTTTCCATGCTTCACATACACTTCAATATTGTGAGTTACTCAAATTGACATACAATAACTAAGGCGTAAACAATAATGGACAACGACTTTCATTACAAATTCATCAAACCAGACAACCCGCTTGCTGACTTTGTAGAGAGTTTCGGAATGTTTCATACGCAATCAGCTAAAGCAAAAGAAGTGGTTGTAATACCTGATGGAAGAATTGATTTATTTTTTTTACAGTCTGCATCAGCGCCTTTTCATGTTACACTTACCGGGTTGGAAACTGCGCCTAAACAAAGAAGTATTCCGCCGCAAACACTCTTTTATGACATCAATTTTAAACCGCTTGGCGTTGAATATATTTTACAAACTTCTATTGCTGATTTATTAAATAAAGCTAAAAATCTTCCGGATGTTTTTTGGAATTTCAAGGCTGATGATCTGAAAGATTTTGATGCATTTTATAAAAAAGCATCCCAAAAAGTAACAGCACTTTTACCCAAACAAGTTGATGAAAGAAAACGTAAACTCTTCGAATTGATTTATGCATCAAACGGCGAAATGAGTGTAAAAGAACTTTCTGAAAAAGTATTTTGGAGCAGCAGGCAAATCAATCGTTATTTCAATCAGCAATTCGGGCTTTCATTAAAAGCCTACTGTAATATTTTACGCTTCAGGGCATCATTAGAACATATTGCACAGGGCAAACTTTTTCCTGAACTCAACTTCACAGATCAAACGCATTTTATAAAAGAGATAAAAAAATTTTCAGGTGTAGCACCCAAAGAATTATCCAAAAACAAAAACGACCGATTTGTACTATTATCAGTGTTAAAGCAGAAATAGTTTTGCATTTGTAAAACTAAATTTAAAAGATGCTGATAGAAAATAAATCAATTGCCATTGTTGGCGGCGGCCCGGGAGGCTTAACATTAGCAAGGCTTTTACAACTGAAAGGGGCAAATGTAAAATTGTATGAAAGAGATTTTAATAAAGATGCCCGCCTAGTAGGCTCACCGCTTGATATGCATGAAGGATCCGGATTGACAGCTTTACGCAAAGCAAACTTGTTAAACGCGTTTAAAAAAAAATTTCGTCCCGGCGCTAATAGAATGGTAATAGCAAATGAACGGGCGGAAATATTTTTCAGCGATCATGAAAACAGCCCACTTGAAGATTTTGACAATGCATATTTCCGGCCTGAAATAGACCGTGGCCCGTTAAGAAATATGTTGCTGGAATCTTTACAACCAGGAACGGTTGTGTGGGACAGTCATTTTATTTCAATGCAAATACAAAACGAAGGGTGGTTATTACATTTTAAAAATGGTTCATCTGCTTATGCAGATATTGTAATTGCTGCTGATGGCGCCAATTCTAAAGTCCGTCCATACATCACAAACATCAAACCTTTTTATTCAGGCGTTACCATGCTTGAAGGCAATGTGCACAATGCAAAAGAAGCAACGCCTCATGTTTACACAATGGCAAATGGTGGAAAAATAATGGCTTTCGGAAATACAAAAGATTTATTACTGGGTCAAAAAGGCAACGGCGATTTGGGTTTTTATGCAAGCTTTAAAACAGATGAAAACTGGGCAATAAATAATGGTTTAAATTATGCTGATGCAACACAAATGCTCGCATGGTTTAAAACAACATATGCTGAGTGGAGCTCTGTTTGGTATGAACTATTTGAAAACGCAGCAACACCTTTTATTCCACGTCCTATTTATTGTATGCCATTAGATCAAACCTGGGAAGCCTTACCTAATTTAACCATGCTTGGCGATGCTGCACATGTAATGCCGCCTTTTGCAGGAGAAGGTGCGAATATGGCCATGCTTGATGCTTTGGAATTGAGTGAATGTTTAACTTCTGACAAATACAATACTTTGCAGGAAGCCATTGCTGTTTATGAAACGGATATGCGCAAAAGAGCAGCTATGGCATCACAGGAATCGCTTGAAAATGGTGAACGAATGCACTCGGAAAATGCGTTGAATACGATGTTGGATTTTTTTACCGGGCACCGTTAAATGCTAAATTGTGTTGATATATCTGCAATGATATCATCGTTGAATTAATGATCTTTTCTTTTTTCAACCTTATCATAAAAACCGCCGTAGGCATTTGTTTTTACCGCCTCTTCCTTAAAAAATTTCCCAGGAAAACCAAGGTCAATTGCACTTACTTCATCAAGATGCTGCATATCTTCTTTGGGAATTTCAACGTCAATAACTTTTAAGTTTTCAACAAGCTGTTCCTGTTTTGTTGCACCCACAATCGGTATTACAGAAAGTGGTTGCTGCATCGTCCATTTTAATGCAACGTGTGATGGTTGCACACCTAATTTTTCTGCCACTGCAATTACCTCTTTTGTTATGCGGGTACTGCTTTCATTCAGCCTGTTGCTGTCTTCTTTAATACGTCCTTTTTCACCACGCAAATATTTACCGGTTAATGCACCGCCGGCAAGCGGCGCCCATGGTGTAACCGTTATTCCAAAATGTTTTGCCATTGGTATCAGGTCACGTTCAGGTGTACGCTGTAACAAGCTGTATTCTATCTGCAGTGCAACAAACTGGTTCCAGCCCATAAGCTCTGCCATTGTATTGCCTTTTGCAATAATCCATGCAGGTGTATCACTTATTGCAGCATATAAAATTTTGCCTTGCTGAATAAGATCATCCATACCTCTAAGCACTTCATCAATAGGTGTAAGATCATCCCAAATGTGCAGGTATAAGATATCTATAAAATCTGTTTGTAAACGTTTGAGGCTTTCTTCAACACTTCGCATCATGTTCTTGCGGTTATTGCCGCTTGCATTTGGATTGGTTTTGTTATCCATTAAAGAATACTTAGTAGCAAGCACAAAGTAATCACGGTCAACACTGGTTAAAAATTCACCGATTATTTTTTCACTGGTTCCAAGCTTATAAATGTTAGCTGTATCAATAAAATTTCCACCCGCATCAGCAAAGCTTTGCAATATTTTAAAACTGGTTTCTTTATCAGCGCCCCAGCCACCTTCTGTTCCAAAACCCATCGTGCCTAAACATAGTTCAGACACTTTTAAACCGCTTTTGCCAAGTAATTTGTATTTCATAATGCAAAGCTTTTATTCATTTCAAAAATGTAGGATATATTGTAAGATTTATAAGCTTTAGTATAATTAAAGATAATTAAATTAGAAGAACTATGAACACTACAACAACGATTGCAGAAAATTTACTAACATGTTTTGAAGGTAATAACTGGACAAGTGTAACCATCGCTGATACAATTAAAGATGTTAACTGGCAGCAGGCACAACAAAGAACTGCTGCTTCATCAAATACTATTGCATCATTAATACATCATTTATGTTACTGGAATTTTGTCTTGTTGCAAAGATCAAAAGGTAAAAACCCGGTTATTCCTGAATCAAATGGTTTTGATGTAAAAGCATTTGAAAATGAAACCGACTGGAATGAATTGAAAGAAGAAACGCACCAGTCATTTATAAAACTTGCTGATGCAATTAAAAATTTTGACGAAGAAAAATTAAATGAAACTTATGCTGAAGGAAAATCATCTTACTACAAAAACTTCAACGGCATTGTTGAACATGCCTATTACCATTTAGGGCAAATAGTAATCATAAAAAAGCTAATACAAAACACCTGAAGATTACTTTAATGCATTCCAGCCTTGTGCAATTATATCAAAGCTGTTGCCGCCTTTTGAAATTAGTTTTCTTCCATTTTCAATCTCTGTTATATAACCAACAATACTTATGTTGTTGTTTGATGCAAGTTTTTCATAATCATCCTGTTTTACAGTAAAGATTAATTCATAATCTTCGCCGCCGTTTAATGCACAAACTGTTGGGTCAAGATTAAATTTAAATGCCGCATTGCGTGTTTGTTCTGCTATCGGAATTTTATCTTCATACAAAACACAACCAACATTGCTTTGATTGCAAATGTGTAAAATTTCGCTGCTTAAGCCATCACTTATATCCATCATTGCAGTGGGCATCATTTTTTGCTGATCAAAAAATTCAATGATGTCTTTTCTTGCTTCAGGCTTTAACAAGCGGCCAACAATATAATCTTCACCTTCAAGATCAGGTTGTATCTGTGGATTTTCAAGGTAGATATTTTTTTCTCTTTCAAGTAAAGTCAATCCTAAAAATGCACCACCTAAATCACCGCTTACACAAATAAGATCGCCTTTATTTGCGGTGCTTCTTTTTACAAATCTATCCGGAGCTACTTCGCCGATTGCCGTTACAGAAATTACAAATCCTTTTTGTGCAGTTGAAGTATCGCCACCAATCAAATCAACATTATATTTTTCACAAGCTGCATAAATACCTTCATAAAATTCATTCAATGATTCAACGCTGAAGCGATTGCTGATGCCAATGCTTACAGTGATCTGCGTTGGCGTTGCATTCATTGCATACACATCACTTAAATTAACGATCACACTTTTGTAACCAAGATGTTTTAAAGGCATGTACATCAGATCAAAATGAATGCCTTCCAGTAACAGGTCTGTTGTTATAACTGTTTGTTTACCGAAGTGATCAATCACGGCTGCGTCATCACCCACACCAACAATGGTTGAAGCATTATGCAATTCAAAATTTTTAGTAAGATGATCAATTAAACCAAACTCACCAAGGGTAGATATTTCTGTTCTTTCTGCCATTATTTATGATTATAGGCTTTACAACTTAATACTTGTAACATCATTGATTATAAAATACTCTTTGAAATTTAAACATCTCCTCCCAACACAACATCTAATAATTGCTGGTGAATAATACCATTTGTCGCAATAATGCCCGGTTGATAAGGATTATAATAATTGCCTTTCATATCAGTTACTTTTCCACCAGCTTCCTGCACAATTAAATAACCGGCTGCACTATCCCACGCATTCAATTTATGTTCATAGAAGCCATCAAAACGGCCAGCTGCAACCCAGCATAAATCCATGGCAGCACTGCCTAACCTGCGTACTGGAATGCCTTTGCGTATCAATTTTCCAAACACTTCCAGCGGGCCATTAATTACATCAAGATATGTGTATGGAAAACCAGTAACAAGGCAGCTATGATGAAGATTATCTGCAGTGCTTACATTTATTGATGCATCATTAAGTGTTGCGCCATTATCTTTTTCAGCAAAATAAAATTCATTATTAAAGGGATTATATACAGCACCCATTTGTATTTGACCGTTTACTTCAATGCCAATACTAACGCAGCATAGAGGAATGCGGTTGGCATAATTAACAGTACCATCAAGCGGATCAATGATCCATTTATAATTTGAATCCTGCACAAATTCACCAGACTCTTCGCTTAAAATAGCATGATCAGGAAAATTTTTTTTGATGATGGAAAAGATAGCTTCCTCGCTTTTATGATCAACCTCTGTAACAAGATTATTGATGCCTTCTTTGTTTGAAATAGTAAAATTCTTATCCGCATATTCTTTCATGATTGCAGCGGCTGCATTGGTTGCTTCGTACAGTGTTTGTTTTAACATGCTTGTTTTAGTTTATGTTTTTGTTAATGACGGTTTGTGTTTTTATGATTCAATTTCAATACTGCAGTTAAGCCATTCATCCTCAATTTTTGCATTGTATTTTTTATAAAAGCTGATCGCAGTTTCATTCCAGTCTAACACCTGCCAAACAATGCCGCTGAATTTTTTTTCTTTTGCTTCTTCAATCAATCTGTCAAATAACAATTTGCCAACGCCTTTGCCACGTGCTTTTTCTGTAACTAAAAAATCTTCAAGGTATATGCGTTGCCCTTTCCATGTTGAATAGCGGATGTAGTATAACACAAAGCCAATAATTACATTATTATCTTCTGCTACAAAACCCCACCAAATTGGATGCTCTCCAAAGCCGCTTTCTTCAAAATGACCTAACGTTGCAGTTACCTCATGCGGAGCTCTTTCAAAAACCGCCAGTTCATATATAAGATCTAATAATTGTTTGCAATCTTCTTTAACAGCATTGCGTATTTTTATATCCATCTTATTATAAATATTTACTAACGGCTGCGCCGATTAAAGGAAATTTTTCGAATTCTTTTTTCTCAATTTTCAACACAAATAATATAAAAGCGGTAATAAAAACCAGGGCAATAATCAGTGATAGATAAGTATTTGTTATAACACTATTTATAGCGTTATGCAAATAAAAAAGTATTAATACAATAATGATATAAGCTGATAATTTTTTCCAGGCATAAGGCACATAATATTTTTTTTGTCCCCAAATAAAACTGATCACCATCATGCTGAAATAGCAAAGAAAAGTTGCCCATGCACTCGCCACATAACTATACTTCGGAATAAAAAAATAATTAACGATGAATGTTATAGATGTGCCAATCAATGTAATCCAAGCGCCAATGATTGTTTTGTTGGTTACCTTATACCAAATGCTTAAATTATAATAAATGCCAAGGCTCATATTGGCTAATAATAATATTGGTACCACTTTTAAGCCCTCCCAATATTTAGGTGCAATTAAATGCTTCCATACAGGAAGAAATAATGTTACTACGAGGAACATAACAGAAACAGTGATCACAAAAAATTTTGTTACCCGTGCATAAAGATGTTGTGGGTTGCCACTTTCTGCCTGTTTGAAAAAAAATGGTTCTGCGCCCATGCGAAACGCCTGGATGAATAATGTAATCAGGATAGATAATTTATAACAGGCATTGTAAATACCACGCTGTTCATCAGCATATTCATGTGTGCCGGGCAACCACCAGCCAAGCATTAAACGGTCAAATGTTTCATTAATCATGCCGCCTAAACCTGCAACCAGCATTGGCAGTGAGTAAGCCATCATCGTGGTCCATAATACAAAATTGAAATTCCATCTTTTAGGTAGCATCCATTTGCCTAATAATAACAATGTGAAAAATGATGCCAGCACATTTGCAACTAATACGTATGTTATAGGATTTAGCTGCGGCTTATATATATGTGCAATCCAGCTTGCAGGATTTGCCTTTATTGCATGTGGACAATAACTCAGAAAAAAAACAGTAAATCCAACATTGATTAATATGCCTGCAATTTTTAACGAGGCAAACAATCGTGGTCTGCCTTCATAACGAAGCCGCACAAAAGGAATGGTTGCCAGAGCATCAAGCCCGATGACGAAGATGCTTAATTGAATAAGAATAGGAAACTCGCTAAGTGTAGTAATTTTAGCAAGCCATGCCTGGTTAAACCATAATAGAACACTTAATGAAACTGAACTTATCAGAAGGCTGATAGAGGCAGTATTATTTACAGCTTCACGGTCAACATCTTTGCGCATAAAACGGAAATATGTTGTTTCCATGCCATACGTAAAAATTACATTAAATAAAGGAATAGCAGCGTAAACAGCTCCCCATTGCCCAATATTTGCTTTTGAAACCAGTAACGAATAGGTAAGATAAGGAGTAAGCAAGTAGCTTATGAAACGTGCTGCAATGCTGCTGATGCCGTACCAGAAAGTTTGTCCTGCTAATTGCTTTATACTGCTCAACTATAATTTTTGCGCAAAGGTAATTGGTTGATGGCTTAGATAATAGTTAATGAGCGTTAAAGTAAAACGGTCACCAAGTCAACAGGTATAATAATAAGTAATCAATAATCATCTTTTCTTAATTTTTTCCTGTTCTCTTTTATAAATGCGTTTAGCTTTTTATGTTCAAGCCTTTTTTCTTTTACACCTTTTGGAATTTTTGTAGCAATGCGGGCTTTCTTTGGAAGCAAAGCTTTATTAACAAGCAGGTTCATCTTCTCAATCACTTCATCTTTATTGGCCGATTGCGTGCGATGCATTTGCGATTTCACTAATAAAAATCCTTCTGCAGTTATACGGTTAGATAATTGCTGATGAATAATTTCTTTTTGATGTTTGCTTACTAATTGCGATGCAGCAATCAGCCACCTACCTTCAACCATCGTCTCCACTTTGTTTACATTTTGTCCTCCTTTACCACCGCTGCGTGCTGTTTGAAATTTTATTTCATGCGCAATATCTATCTTCATTTTATTTACAATAATTCATAAAGTTACATGCGGGCAGTTATACAAAGAGTTGAACATGCATCTGTAAAAGTGGATAATAAAATTGTTGGTGCAATCAAACATGGATTGTTGATTTTGTTAGGGATTGAAGATGCTGACACAACTGACGATATTGAATGGTTAAGCGGCAAAATTATCAACTTAAGAATATTTAATGATGCTGCTGGTGTAATGAACATAAACATAAAAGATATTGATGGTGATGTGTTATTGGTAAGCCAGTTTACTTTGCATGCATCAACCAAAAAAGGTAACCGGCCATCTTACATTAAAGCAAGCAAACCTGAGATTGCAATTCCTTTATATGAACAAATGATTATGCAATTAGAAAAAGATTTGAGTAAGAAAATACAAACAGGAGTTTTTGGTGCTGATATGAAAGTTGAATTGCTGAACGATGGGCCTGTAACAATTATCATTGATACAAAGAACAAAGAATAATTAAGGAATTAACAGGCACACATCTCCATAACTTAAAAACCTAAAATCATGCTTCAAAGCATAACTATAAATGCGCTTCCAATCATCACCAATTATTGCAGCAATCAACAACAGCAATGTAGATTTTGGCTGGTGAAAATTTGTTATTAAAGCATTTGCAATCTTTAATTTATAAGGCGGCGCAATCAATATTTGTGTTTTTGAAATGAGTTTGGATTGATTGTTTTCTTTCATCCAATCTAATAACGATCGTAAAGCTGTTTCAGCAGGTGTATCATCATCCAATTCATATGCATCCCATTGTTTAATGCTAATATCTTCAATGGTTTTCTTTGGTTGGCTGTTGATCAATAACTGTTGAGTTGCTTTTATTCCCATCCAATATAAACTTTCCAATGTTCTTAATGTAGTTGTACCAACTGCAATTATATTTTTATTCAAGTGCTTTAATAAATTTTCAATCAGTTCAGTACTTACTTCAAAATATTCAGCATGCATTTCATGTTGTTCAATCGTTTCTGTTTTTACAGGCTTAAAAGTGCCTGCGCCAACATGCAGTGTTACAAAATCTTTAATAACATTTTTTGATGATAATTTATTAAGCACTTCATCTGTAAAATGCAGTCCTGCCGTTGGTGCTGCAACAGAACCATCATGCTTTGCATAAATAGTTTGATAATTTTTTTTATCTGCTTCTTCTGCATCACGATGTAAATAAGGTGGCAATGGAATAACGCCGGCAAGATGTAATACTTCAGCAAATATTAAAGCCTTGTCATTCCAAAAAAACTCTATTACAAATTCATCGTGTTGCTTGCTGATTTTTCGTGCACTTAAAACAATTTCTTTATTTGTTGATTGAATAGTTTTAATCAACACTTCATCTTTCCATTTTTTTGCATTGCCAATTAAACATTTCCATTGCACATTTCCTGTTTGTTGCATTGCAGTTGTAATATCAGCATATTCATTACCAGGTTCAAGACAAAAAATTTCTATTATAGTACCACTTGGTTTTATAAACAACAATCTTGCTTCAATAACTTTTGTGTTATTAAAAATGATGAGCGAACCTTTTGATAAGTGTTCATCAAGATTAAAAAATAGATCTTCTTTTATAATATTCTTTTTATAAACTAACAGCTTGCTTTTATCTCTTTTTTTTAGAGGATGCTTTGCAATTTTTTCATCAGGCAAATCATAATCAAAGTTTTTCGCTGATAAGTTTTTAGGAGACTTCATTATTTAGATTCACAGGTTATTCACTTTATTAGCAGGTTATCAAGTTCCTCAACCACAACAAATGCTCTGAAAAGCTTGCTGCCGTTGATTTTCAGCGAAACAGTACTATGTGGAAAAATATGATTTTCCACATTTTTATTAAAATGTGGTAAAAAGTGTTATTTTGTGTCAATATTTGTTACATTCGTTTTTCAATTACATAAATGGCTGGTTTTCTTGGAGAATATGAAGCTACAATAGACGCCAAAGGGCGCTTTCTTCTTCCGGGCGGAATAAAAAAACAAATGCCTGAAGGAACAAGCACAATTGTTATAAGCCGCGGCTTTGAAAAAAATTTATTGATATATCCATTGAAAGCATGGGAAGCCATTGAAGAAAAAATTAAAAAGTTAAACGATTTTAATCCGAAGGTAAGCCAATTCAGAACGCTGTTTGTAGGCGGCGCCAGTTATGTTGAATTAGACACTGCCGGAAGAATTTTATTGCCGCCTTCTTTGAAAGAATATGCGGGTTTAAGCAAAGACATTGTGCTGGCTTCTGACATTGATAAAATAAAAATTTGGGATTCAGTTAAATATAAAAAGCTCTTTGAAGATAATTCACCTGATGCTTTCGCAAGCCTTGCAATGGAAGTAATGGGTAATAACAGCAATGCATAAAACAGTTGTATGCATGAATCAGTTTATCATGTTCCTGTTTTCTATAATGAGGTTATTAACGCATTAAACATTCAGCCAAATGGCGTATACGTTGATTGCACGTTTGGTGGCGGCGGCCATGCGAAAGGCATTCTTGAAAAATTAAATGCTGACGGAAAGCTGATTGCTTTTGACCAGGATGCTGATGCACAAAAAAACATTCCGCATGATGAACGCTTAATTTTTGTGCCGCACAACTTTCGCCATTTGCAGCGCTTTTTAAAATTGCATAAGCATGCAACTGTAAATGGCTTACTCGCTGATTTAGGTGTAAGCAGTTTTCAGTTTGATGAAGCGCAACGAGGGTTTTCAACACGCTTTAATGGTCCGTTAGATATGCGCATGGATAAGCGAATTGATAAAAAAGCATCTGATATCATTCTTAATTACAGCGAAGTGCAGTTGCATAAACTATTTGAGCAGTATGGTGAAATATCGAATTCAAAAACACTGGCAAACCATATTGTGCAATACCGTAATACAAATGCAGTAAAAGATATTGATGCATTCAAAAGCATGTTGTATGATGTGGTAAAAGGCAATCCGCATAAATATTTAGCGCAGGTTTTTCAGGCATTGAGGATAGAAGTAAATGATGAAATGATTGCGCTGAAAGAATTGCTTGAACAATTGCCACAGGTGCTATTGCCTGGCGCAAGAGCTGCCTTCATCACATTTCATTCACTTGAAGACCGCATTGTAAAAAATTATTTTAAAAATGCGAATGCAGATGAGGATGAAAATCCTTTCAGTACAAAAAAGAAAGAAGAAATATTTAAGATAATAATAAAAAAGCCTGTTGTGCCAACAGAAGAAGAAATAAAAAACAATCCAAGAGCACGCAGTGCAAAATTGAGAGTGGCAGAAAAATTATAACATGAACACACAATCATCAGTTAAATCAAATTCAACTATCAATTACACTTGGATAGTTAAGCACTTTGGTTTTTTAATGTTCCTGGCGCTGCTCGCAGTAATTTATATCGCCAACGGGCATTGGGCAGATAACACGATACGTAATATTAATATAACGGCAAAACAGGTGAAGGATATGGAATATGAATATAAAAATTTGAAGAGTTTGGAAATGTACCGCAGCCGTGAATCGCAGGTTACGCAAGCCGCAGCAGCATTGGGTTTAAAGCCTGCAGCAACACCACCTGTAAAGCTTGAAATTGATGCATCATCAACAACAAAAAACTGAAAAACCACCCGATAAAATGTTAGCGAAAGAAAACATGAAGCTAACCTGGAAACAAATTTAAAACTGAAAAACCAATGATTTAAAATGTACACAAATTAAACCTTATGGAAATTAAAAAAGACATACTATGGCGAGTTTACCTGTGCTTCATTGCCATGTCAATAGTATGCGCTTTTGTTATTGGAAAAGCATTTTTAATTCAGCAATCGCAGGGCGCATACTGGCGCAACATGAGTGACAGTATGCATACCCGGATTGAAGAAGTAGATGCAGAACGCGGCACTATTTATAGTGAAGATGGACAGATGTTAAGCACCAGCATTCCACAGTTTGATGTATATATTGATTTTAAGGCAGATGGATTAATTGCAGATAATGGCAAGTTGTTTAAAGACAATGTTGACTCGTTAAGTATATGTCTTGCTCAATTGTTTAAAGACAAAACCGCTGATCAATACAAATCAATTTTAAATAAAGGTTATAAAAGCAGGAACCGTTATTTTTCATTAAGGAAAAAAGTTTCGTTTGATCAGTATCAGCAAATGAAAACTTTTCCGCTGGTTCGCCTCGGTAAAAACAAAAGCGGTTTTGTTGCTGATGTACAAAATATCCGTTTGAATCCTTATCAGTTACTTGCTTTTAGAACAATTGGTTTAGAAAGACAAAATGCGCAAAAAGTTGGGCTTGAACAAACCTATGATACTTTGCTGAAAGGCACGACAGGCAAGCGTTTGGTGAGATACATTTCCGGTGGTGTGGCAGTGCCGGTAAATGAAGATTATGACATTGAACCAAAGAACGGAAAAGACATTGTAACCACGCTTGATAGCCGCATACAGGAAATTACGGAAGATGCTTTGATGAAGATGATGATAAGCAATGAAGCAGAGCATGGCTGTGCCATTGTTATGGAAGTAAAGACTGGAAAAATAAAAGCGATTGCAAACCTTGGCCGCCAGCCAAATGGTGCTTATTGGGAAGATTTTAATTATGCCATGACGCCCACTGAACCTGGGTCAACATTCAAACTCGCAACGCTTATTTCAATTTTAGAAGATAAAAAATTTAATCTTTCCAGCATTGTAAATCTTGAAGGTGGTGTATGGCAAATTAATGGCCGCACAGTGTATGATTCAGAGAAACACGGGCAAACAAATGTACCTGTTAAACGTGCCTTTGAATTAAGCTCAAATGTTGGTATGGCAAAGCTTACATATGCAAGCTATTCGGCTAACCCAATGCAGTTTGTAAATCATCTTAAAGCATTGCATCTTGATTCTGTTACAGGTATTGATTTATATGGTGAACGTCCGCCGTTTATTGATCATCCCGGCAGTAAATACTGGAGTGCAACAACATTGCCGTGGATGGCTTTTGGCTACAATGTTTTGGTTACACCGTTACATACATGTATGTTGTATAACGCGGTTGCAAATAATGGTGTAATGATGAAGCCTTATTTATTAGATGAAGTAAAACAAAACGGCAATACCATTACAGATAAGCAGCCTTCTTCAATAGAAAAAATTTGTGACAGCGCAACATTAGCGCAGTTAAAAGAATGCCTGATTGGTGTGTGCAGAGATCCGGGTTCAACAGCATATAAATTATTTCAAACAACCACTTATCCGGTTGCAGGCAAAACAGGAACAGCATTGGTTGCAAACGGGAGCCATGGTTATGCTGATGGAATTTATCAATCATCATTTGCAGGTTTTTTTCCGGCTGATAATCCGCAATACACTTGTGTTGTAGTGATAAAAAATAAACCACATGCGGCACTGTTTTATGGAGCATCAGTTGCAGGCCCTGTGTTTAAAGAAATTGCTGACAAGCTTGTTACATTAAATGCGCCGCTACCCGATAGTGCAAAGTATGCAACGCTGAAAACCAATGACAGTGCGGCTTACAGCTATGCAGGTTTTAATAATGACATCAAATCAATTTTATCAGCAATAAATATAACTTATAAAGATTCTGCAAAAACACAGTTGGCAAAAATGATCAAACAATCAAACCGGCCAACGTTAACAGGCTTCGCTGTAAATAAAAATGCAATGCCAGCATTAAATGGTTTGGGATTAAAAGATGCTTTATATATCTGCGAGAATGCAGGCCTTGTTGTAAAAGTAAATGGCGTTGGAAAAGTCATCAATCAATCTATTGCTGCAGGTTCTGTAATTGCAAAGGGCCAATTAATAAATCTTCAATTGAAACAAATAGAGTGAAGAAGCTGGAAGACATATTATACAAAGTGCGCATCGTTTCTATTTATGGCAACAGGGATGTTGAAGTAGGTACTATTACTGTTGATTCAAGAAAAATTGAAAGCGGTTCTTTATTCATTGCAATAAAAGGTGACAAAAGCGATGGCCATAATTTTATTCCGCAGGCAATTGATAAAGGCGCAACCATTATTGTATGCGAGGGCTTGCCTGGAGTTTTAAATGATAACATTACGTATGTGCAGGTTAAAAATACACATGAAGCAACAGCTTACATTGCACATAATTTTTACGATGAACCTTCACAAAAATTAAAGCTTGTTGGCGTTACAGGTACAAATGGCAAAACCACGATTGCAACGTTGTTATTTAAATTATTTAGTGGATTAAACTATAAATGTGGTTTGATAAGCACCGTACAAAATCAAATTGCAAACGATATTATTCCTTCAACTCATACAACACCTGATGCGATTAGTTTAAATGCTTT
>CAZZXW010000020.1:0-17539 GCA_964658095.1 uncultured Parafilimonas sp.
GGTGCTTTATCTGTTCAACCTTTGTTTCAATTCATCAATATTCCTTCTTTTAAAATTGATTTTGCTTTCCAGGTTGACCAGCTTTCATCTTTATTTTTATTGATCATAACCGGCGTTGGATTTCTTATTCATGTGTATTCAACATCCTACATGCATGATGAAAAAGAAGAACATTTTGCAAGGTATTTCGCTTACTTAAATCTCTTTGTTTTCTCAATGTTGTTGTTGGTGCTTGGTGCCAATTATGTAATAATGTTTATTGGCTGGGAGGGCGTTGGCTTATGTTCTTATTTATTAATTGGATTCTGGTTTAAAAATGATAGTTATAACTACGCAGCAAAGAAAGCTTTTGTAATGAACCGCATCGGCGACCTTGGTTTTTTACTTGGAATATTTTGGTTGCTTTCAAAATTAGGAACAACAAATTACAGTGATGTATTTGCAAACGTTCATCAGCTTTCATCAACAGATATAACAGGCATTACCGTTTTATTATTTATTGGTGCAATGGGCAAAAGCGCCCAAATTCCTTTATACACATGGTTACCCGATGCAATGGCTGGTCCTACACCCGTTTCTGCGTTGATACACGCTGCAACAATGGTCACCGCTGGCATTTACATGGTGGCACGGAGCAATGCTTTGTACTCATTAAGTGCTGTTGCTGAAAACTTAGTTGCAATTATTGGTATTGCCACAGCTTTGTTTTCTGCTACGATTGCCATCAAACAAAATGATATTAAAAAAGTGTTGGCTTATTCAACGGTCAGTCAGCTTGGTTATATGTTTTTGGGTTTAGGTGTTGGCGCATATACCGGCGCTGTCTTTCATGTAATGACGCATGCATTTTTTAAAGCGCTTTTGTTTCTCGGTGCTGGTTCTGTTATTCATGCCATACACAACCAGCAAGACATTCGTTACATGGGCGGATTGAAAAAATATTTACCTGTTACACATATCACTTTTTTAATTGGTTGTCTTGCTATTTCGGGCATTCCGCCCTTCAGCGGTTTCTTTTCAAAAGATGAAATTCTTGCAGCGGCTTATGCCGTTAACCCGGTTTATTGGGTGCTTGGTGTTGTTGGCGCCGGCATGACGGCTTTTTATATGTTCCGTTTATATGCTACAACTTTTCTTGGCGAGTTTCGTGGTACTGAATCATCTGCATGAAAGTCCGTTAGCAATAACAATCCCGCTGTTTATTCTTGCAATACTTGCTGTTATTGGTGGCTTTGTAAATGTACCTGAAGTGTTTGGCGGACATGCAAGTCTTCATAAATTTTTATCGCCTGTTTTAAAAGCAGAAAACGTTTTTGAATTAACCAGCAGTAAAGATTTTATGCTGATGGGCATTTCCGGTGGCGTTGCATTGTTAGGCATTCTTATCGCGTTAGCAAAATATATTAAAAAGCCTGAACTAAATGATGCAACCGGCCTTGGAAAAGTAGTTGCCAATAAATGGTATGTTGATGAGATTTATAATACACTCATCGTAAACCCGCTTACATATCTCGGTATATTTTTTAAAAATGTTATTGAGAAGTCAGGCATTGATGGTTTTGTAAATGGCGTTGGCACTTTTGTTCAATATTCATCAAGAAGATTAAGGCTGATGCAGAACGGAAGAGTGGGCACTTACATTTTATATATGGTGTTTTCAATAGCTATTTTATGGGCAATTTTCTGGAACCAGACCATCATTATTAATTTCTTTCAAAAAATATTTTAAAGCATGATTGCTTTATTACTCATACTTGTTCCTGTTATCGGCGGCTTGCTGGCTTTGTTTATAAAGAATGAAAACACAGTGAAAGGGTTTTCATTACTTGTTTCTTTAATTACATTGATAATTGCATTGTCAGGTGTTTATTCAAATCAATCATCGCAACTACATTATGATGTTTCGTGGATGCCTGATTTTAATTCCCGGTTTACTTTGGGTTTAGATGGATTAAGCAAGATATTAGGTTTACTAACAGCAATATCGTTACCGGTAATTATTACAGCAACATATAAAAATACTTATACAAATGCAGGCAAATTTTATGGCCTGATGTTTTTATGCCAGGCCGGAATGCTTGGTGTTTTTTTATCAATGGATGCTTTGCTGTTTTATTTTTTCTGGGAACTTGCATTGATACCCGCCTATTTTTTATGTTCGATCTGGGGCGGCGAAAAACGCATCCAGGTTACTTTCAAATTCTTTGTTTATACGTTCGTCGGATCATTGTTAATGCTTGTTTCTATCTTATCAATTTATTTTAAAACGCCGGATCATTCTTTTGCGTTGCAATCATTTTATCATGCAAAACTTTCGGCATCGCAATCTCAATGGATGTTTTGGTTGTTCTTTATTGCACTTGCCATTAAAATGCCCATCTTTCCCTTTCATACATGGCAGCCTGATACTTATGAACAGGCGCCCACAGCCGTTACCATGTTGTTAAGCGGTGTAATGGTTAAGATGGGTGTGTTTGGAGTAATACGATGGCTGCTTCCAATATTTCCACAAGCATCACAAAGCAACAGTTCAATCATTATTACTTTGTCTGTAATAGGAATGTTATATGCATCATTGATTGCGATAAGACAAGATGATATAAAACGATTAATTGCTTATTCTTCTATTGCACATATCGGTTTAATGTGCGCTGCATTGTTTTCAAATCAACAGGTAGGCATGCAAGGTGTGCTTATTCAAATGTTCAATCATGGTATTAATATAATTGGTTTGTGGATTGTTGCAGATGCAATTGAAAAACAACTTGGCACAAGAAAGTTTAGTGAACTTGGTGGCCTTGCACAAAAAGCACCAACACTTGCTATGTTACTTGTAGTAATGGCGTTGGCAAACGTAGCATTGCCATTAACAAATGCGTTTGTTGGCGAGTTCTTAATGTTTAATGGCTTGTTCCGCTACAACCCAATAATGGCGGGCATTGCAGGCATTAGTATAATTCTCGCTGCAGTGTACACATTGAACATGATTCAAAAAATATTTTATGGTAATACAGTTGCATTAACTGAGTCTGCGCATGATAGCAGTTTCAATATTAATGCAGCACTCGTTATATTGGTGATAGTTGTAATTGTGTTTGGCGTGTATCCACAACCAATAATAAATTTAACGCAAGGCAGCGCAAACATGCTTATCACTAAAATACCTTAAGACAAGAGTTTATGAATGCAATTATATTTTCGGCAGGCTGGGGTATTGTAATGATGTTTTGCAGTTTTCTTATCAGCAATAAATCAAGCTACAGGCATATTGCTGTTGTCGGTTTATTGGTTTTGCTTATCGTAAATGTAATTGAAACAAGCGGCTTTATGCTTGTGCATATTAATGCATTTAACATGCTTGTTTCTACACGCTTTGGATTGTTCTTTAATACCATTGCAATTGCTTCAACATTAATTTATGTATTGCTTACAGGAAAAGATATTGAGCGGCTTGGTAACAATGTTGCAGAATATTTTGTACTGATATTTTTTGTGCTTTGCGGTGTTTGTATTCTTTCATCATACAATAATTTACTGATGTTGTTTTTAGGAATTGAAATTTTATCTATTCCATTATACATATTAACAGGAAGTGATAAGCGCAATCTTAAAAGCAATGAAGCATCATTAAAATATTTTTTAATGGGTGCATTTTCTACCGGTTTAATGTTGATGGGTATTGCCTTAATGTATGGCGGTACAGGAACTTTTTCTTTAGATGTTGTGCGCAGTGAAACGGGTTTATACAAAGGCGTTTCATTTTTAGAGATAATTGGATTATTATTTTTGATGGTATCAATGGCATTTAAAGTTTCTGCCGCACCATTTCATTTCTGGACGCCGGATGTATATGATGGTGCACCGGGAGTGTTTACATCATTTATGGCAACTGTTGCTAAAGTGGCCGGGTTTGTTGCGTTTCTTAAATTATGTTTCGTAAGAATGACTGCAACTTCTACCGCCATTGACTGGCAATTGTTATTCGCTATCATTATTGTTACAACATTATTGTTTGGAAATATAACAGCCGTATTTCAGCAAAGTGTAAAACGCATGCTGGCATATTCAAGCATTGCGCAGGCGGGCTTTATGCTGTTTGCATTATTTAGTTTAAATGATTATGCCAGCAAAGGTTTGCTGATGTATTCAGCAGCCTATTGTTTAGCAACGATTGGTTTATTTGCTGTGTTGGTGAAAATGAAAGATGTAACTTTTGAAGGGTATAACGGTCTTGCAAAAACACAACCCGTTCTTGCTGCAACCAATGCTATATTCCTTTTATCATTAGCGGGTATTCCTTTAACGGCCGGCTTTCTTGCAAAGTATTATATGCTCGCTTCTGTTATTGCAACCGGCAGTTATACATGGTTAGTTGTAGTTGCTGTTTTATTTGCAGCCGTAAGTGTGTATTATTATTTCCGTGTTATACAAGCTATGTATTTTAAAACAGGTGAACCACAAACTGAAGTAATTACAGGCAGTTTTAAATTTGGATTAATCGCTTTAGCTGTAATTATTGTTATTATCGGCATACTTCCTCAAACGCTGTTTAACTGGTTGTATTTTTAAGCATATCTGGTTCTTACTTATTTACCTTTCACATAAATTTCAATCTTCAATAAACTTCAACTTCCTACCTTCACAGTTCACGGTTCATTCTTTATGTAAATGACACTCAAAGATTCTTTCAATCTAGCTTACCGCACAGTGCGCAGCAATAAATTGCGTACCGGTATTACGGTTGCCATCATTGCATTTGGTATAATGGCGCTGATTGGAATTATTACAGCTATCCAGGCAATGAACGAAGGCTTGCGTGACAGCTTTTCTACTATGGGCGCCAATGGTTTTACAATCTCTTTCAGAGAGCGTTTTCGTTTTAATAATAATGATGATGATACTAAAGTAGTTGACAAAACAAAGAAGGTAAAAAAATCAAATCTTAATAAACGCGTCCAGCTTCATGAAGCAGAGATGTTTAAGCAACAATTTAAATATCCTGCATTGGTTTGCATTTCTTTAAGTGGCTTTGGTAATTATGAAGTGCACTATCAAAATAAAAAAACTAATCCCAATGTGCGGTTAACAGGTGGTGATGAAAACTACCTTACAGTTAATGGGTTTAGTATTGAAGCAGGAAGAAACCTTTCAATAGCTGATGTACAAACAGGCAGCAATGTTTGTATGTTAGGCAGCAATGTGGCGTCAAAACTTTTCGGCCAGTACCAGGATAATGCTGTTGATAAATTTGTAAGCATTGGCGGCAAGCCTTACCGCGTAATTGCAGTATTAAAATCAAAAGGTTCAAGTGCCATGTTGCGCCAGGATAATGTGATTATAACTTCTTACAATAATGTACGCAGAACAGGTTTGGCAGGCAATTCTTTTTTAATTGGAATAACCGCAAATGATGTTTCACAAATTGATGGAGCAGTAAATGAAGCTACAGCCGTTTTTAGAAACGTACGTGGTTTGCTGCCAACAGAAGATAATAATTTTATCATTGAAAAAAGTGATAAGCTTGCTACCACTTTCATCGGTTTATTAAGCAGCATACAAGCCGCTGCCGGTGCCATTGGTTTAATTACGCTTATTGGTGCAGCCATTGGTTTAATGAACATTATGCTGGTTGCAGTTAATGAACGTACACGTGAAGTTGGCCTTATAAAAGCATTGGGCGGCAAGCGTAAAAACATACGCCAGCAATTTTTATTTGAATCGGTTATCATTAGTTTAACAGGCGCACTGCTTGGTATTGTGCTTGGCGTAATAATCGGAAATATTTTTGCTTTACTGCTTAATGCAGGCTTTACAATTCCATGGGCATGGGTTGTTGCAGGTATACTTATATGTTCCGGTGTTGGGTTGCTGGCTGGCATTTGGCCCGCTATAAAAGCATCGAGGCTTAATCCTATTACCGCACTGCGTTACGAATAGTATAAATTCTCTTGGGGCTATAAACATTCATCTATCTATCAGCAGCAGTACGGGCTTTACGCTTTTACTTCGCCACAAAGCCATGCACAAATGCTTCAGCGGGGTAATCGCTTCAATCCCGCAGCCGCTCATCTTATAAATACAATTCAGCAATACATCAATTATTTTCAAAATCATCAAGCACAAAATTTGTTTAATACTAATTAAACTATGATTATGAATACAAGACAATTGGGATCATCATCCATACACATACAACCATTTGTATTAGGCAGTAATGTTTTTGGATGGACAATAGATGAAAAAAAATCTTTTGAAGTATTAGATGCTTATGCAGCTTCTGAATGTAAGATGATTGATACCGCTGATGTTTACTCAAGCTGGGCGCCAGGTAACAAAGGCGGTGAGTCTGAAACTATAATTGGCAACTGGATGCAACAACGAAACAACAGGAAAGACATATTAATTGCAACCAAGGTTGGCAGTGATATGGGTGAAGGTGTTTCGTTAAAGAAAGAATATATTTTAAGATCAGCTGAAAATTCTTTGAAAAGATTGCAAACAGATTATATTGATTTGTACCAATCCCACAGGGATGATAATGTTACACCACCTGAAGAAACATTAAGCGCTTATGAAACGCTTATTCAGCAAGGTAAAGTAAGGTTTATTGGCGCATCAAACTTTACTGCTGAAAGATTGCAGCAATCAATATCAGCAGCTAAAAATGGTTTGCCCTACTATATAAGTTTTCAACCTGAATATAATTTATATAACAGGGAGCAATTTGAAAAAGAGTATCAGCAGTTATGCATAAAAGAAAACATTGGCGTAATCTGTTATTTTGGTTTGGCAAGCGGATTTTTAACAGGCAAGTACAGGAGCGAAGCTGATCTTGATAAAAGCAAACGTGGGGGTGGAATAAAAAAATATTTTGATGATCGTGGCAAAAAAATTCTTGCTGCTTTGGATGAGGTAAGCAGCCAACATAACACAACGCATGCAGCAGTTGCATTGGCATGGTTAATAGCGCAGCCGGGAATTACAGCTCCTATTGCAAGCGCTACAAGCGTTGAGCAACTTCATGAACTTTTAGAATGCGTTCACATAAATTTATCTGAACAAGATTTACAGCAGCTTAATGATGCAAGCAAGTATTGATCAATCAATACAACAATAAACAAGGGTTGTTATTCTAACAATTTAGCAATCTGTTGTAACTGCAAAGTGTTAGCCCAGGTTGTTATTTGTGTGTCTGTACAATTGTTGGCTTTAAATGTTAAGAGTGAACTGCCTAACGGAATTTGAATAGTATAATTAGTTTGGCCATTGCCAGCGTCTTCTCTTGTAAGCTGGCCTTTATAGCCTTGTACTTTTATAATTTTATTATTACCATTATTACTTATCATGCCACCGAGTAAAGGTGTATTTAAAATAGTATTAAGTGTACCGATGAGTGGAGAGTTGCCGATTATAGAAAGGTCAACATTATCGCTATCGCCCCAACTGCGGTGAATGGTACTGCCCATAAAACCAACATTACTCATCACATTATCATCTTTTGTATTAGCATTAAATTTACCCATTGAAGATGGTAAGGATGCAATTACTTTTTTACCGATTATAATATCAATTTCCTGCATTGCCTGTTGCAATGCAAAATGCGCATCTTCTAATTTGTTAGATGCATAAGCAGTTTTTGCAGTAGCAATATCAGTTGAAAAATTCTGAGAAAAACCATGTGCTGTGATTAATGTGCAGGCGAGTATAATTAAGTATTTCATGTAGTTTCTTTTATAGGTTTATTGTTCTCCCATCATTTTCTTTATACCATCAATATCAAAGGCATTGGCAGCATTCATAACATCCTGTTCGGTGGCAAAGTTTACACACTCCCAAACAATCAGTGAGCTTTGCCCAAGAGGCACAAGCAATGAATAACCTTTATCCTGGTCATACGTTATAACTGCTTTATAACCTTTAACACGTGTTTGTTTTACGTTCTGATCATTACCGTTACTTGTTGTTTGTGTATAAACTGCGTTACTAAAATATAAGTTGGCCAACGCAGAATATGCACCATTATTACCAATTGTAACTGTAAGCTGCTGATCAGCTTTTTTATATACACTTTGTATAGTAAGATTATTCCAGCCCCATTGTGTGCTCATTACTTTGTTCTGTGTAGTATCTTTTGTAAGGCCACTTACGGTAGTAGGCAATGATTGTAAAACCTGCCTGCCGATCTGCAGTTCAATACCCATTAATGCCTGCTGAACAGAATAACGTGCATTGCTGTAATCACCTGCAGACTGGCTTTTTTCCGCATCAGCAATTTGTTGATTTACATCTGGAGGTGTAGTGTTGGTTAAGCCGCCGCCTTTTGTATTGGTTGGGGAACCACTTGAATTGTTACTGCTGTTGTTTGTTGAGTTTTGCGTAGAATTGTTTGAATTATTTCCGCCAACTGCACTGTTTACTTTATCTTTTAATTTTTTAAGAAATTGTGCGTTACCCTGGTATTCAAGAGAAACAAGTACCACAAAACAAAGCAGTATAGTTTTTTTCAATAAGCACATATCGTTTAATTTTTGGGCGACGAAAATAGCGAAAAACCAAATAGAAAAACTTTCGCCAATCAATGTTATTCTTCTTTATAAGTATAAAAAGAATTAGCCTGCGCTAAACTTGTGATCACCAAATCATTTATACAAACATGATCAGGCAATGTTGCGCAATAAAAAATTGTATCAGCAACATCTTTTGCCTGTAATGGTTTATAACCTGCGTAAACAGCATTGGCTTTTGATTCATCACCTTTAAATCTTACAAATGAAAATTCTGTTTCTGCAGCACCAGGATTTATGCATGTAACTTTTATTTTGTGTTGCAGTAAATCTATGCGTTGCGCCTGGCTTATTGCATTAACTGCAAACTTGCTTGCACAATACACATTACCTTCTTTATACACTTCTTTGCCGGCAGTTGAGCCAATGTTTACAACATGTCCTCTACCTTTTTCAATCATTAACGGCAACACTGCTTTTGATACATACAGCAAGCCTTTTACGTTAGTATCAATCATCGCGTCAAAATCATCCAGCGAAGCTTTATCAAACAAATCCCTACCGGCAGCAAGCCCGGCGTTATTTACAAGCACATCAATATTGCGCCATTCATTTTTTAAATTATTAATCGCCGCAAACACTTCTTCTTTTTTGCTTACATCAAACACCAGCGGTAAAACCTTTATATTATTGTTTGATGAAAGTTCCGTGGCAAGTTCATCTAGCTTTTCTTTACGCCTGCCGGTAATGATGCAATTCCACTTTTCAGCCGCAAATTTTTCTGCAATGGCTTTACCAAAACCAGATGTTGCACCGGTGATAAATATTGTTTTATTCATAACGATAATTTACAGCAAAATACACCGTGAATCTGTGCAAACTTTATAGTTTTTTAAAAAACGCCAACGCTATATTTGCCCGCATAAATTAGTATGAAGCGCTACTTTCTGTTTGTTGTAATTATTTTTTTTTATATTGAATTGCATGCCCAGCAATTTGTTCTAAATGTTTCAGCTACTGATAATAAAATAAAAATTGAATGGAAGAATCCTTATGGTGATAGTGTTGTTCAGCTAAACATTCAGCGTTCATGGGATAGCGTTAAAAACTTTAGAACCATTTTCGCGCCTTTATCTCCGGAGCTTCCGCAAAATGGTTATGTTGATGAAACAGCCGGTTACAATGGCATGTATTACCGTGCGTTTTATGTGCTGGCAAACGGCAGTTTCTTTTTTACAAAAGCAAAGAAAGTTTCAACCGGTTCTGACTTTACCAACGAACCTTCAGAAGATGAAAAGGCTGATACTAATTTTCTTGTTACTATACATGATGATGATACAACTGTAGCGCAGTTAAGTTATAAAGCATATAAACAGTTCAGGGATTCGATTATCAATTATACAAGAGACACTTTGTTCTCGCTGTCTGATGCTGATGTGCTGATTCGCTATTATAATAATGACATAAGGTGGATTCCATCAACGCACATTTACACAAACAGTGATGGCTATGTGCAGATTGTATTGGCTGATGCTTTACAGAACACTTATAAATTGCGCATTTTTGATGAGAACCATAAGCAGTTGTTCACCATTCAGCATATAACGCAGCCACAGTTTTTACTTGATAAAACAGATTTCATGCGTTCAGGATGGTTTTATTTTGAACTGTATGAAAACGATAAAGTGAAAGAGCGTAATAAATTTTATATTCCAAAAGATTTTTAAATAAGATTCAAGTTCCGAGGTTCAAGTTTAATCCTTCTTAGTGCTTGTTCCTTGAAACTTGATTTTTGATTCTGTATTTTGCATTTACAATTTCTAACTTAAAACATCTCTATGGTAACTGTGCTACGTGAAAAATTCAACAGCAGTTTTACACAAAAAAGGTATGACGATTTTCTTGCTGATCTTAACTACATGCATCCCGGCACAATTGATTTCAGGATGGCCGAAACGCCCATATTTGTTGATAAGATTTTTAAAGATAAAATGCTCGCTGCCTGCGAAAGTATTGTTGATGTAATTGTAAAACCTGATTTTAAATCATTAACGGCAAACGCGGTTCCGCAAGATGTAAAAGTTCCAAATGAAAATGATCATTCGCATTTTATTGCTTTCGATTTTGGTATTTGCGAAAATGAGCAAGGCAACCTTGAACCGCAGTTAATAGAAATGCAGGGCTTTCCAACATTGTTCGCTTTTCAGGTTTGGGAAGATGAAATAACAAGAAAACATTTTAATATTCCTTCAAATTATGATTCTTATTTAAGCGGCTTTACAAAAGATTCTTATTTAAAATTGCTTAAAGAAATCATTGTTGCAGATCATGCTGTTGAAAATGTAATACTGCTTGAAGTTTTTCCACATAAGCAAAGTACACGGATTGATTTTTATTGTACAGAAGATTACCTTCAAATTCCCATTGTTTGTATAACAGAACTTGTAAAAGAAGGAAGAAAATTGTTTTATGTACAGAACGGAAAAAAGACTGAAGTAAAGCGCATTTATAACCGTGTAATCTTTGATGATCTTCAAAAACAATCCCCGGAAGTACAGGAGAAAGGGAAAATTTTGTTAGAAGAGTTAGACGTTGAATGGGCACCGCATCCTAACTGGTTTTACCGCATCAGCAAGTATACATTGCCATTTATAGAACATGCTTATGTGCCGCACACAGAATTTTTGAGTAATGTAAAAACAATGCCTGCTGATCTTGAAAATTATGTATTAAAGCCATTGTTTTCTTTTGCCGGCCAGGGTGTTGTAATTGACATTAAACAAGAAGATATTGATGCTATAAAAGATCCGCAAAACTGGATATTACAACGCAAAGTAAAATATGCCAGCATCATTAAAACGCCTGATGAAAATGCAAAAGCCGAAATACGTATTTTTTATTTTTGGAAGGATGGTGAAGCAAGGCCCGTTGCTACACAAAACCTTGGCCGCATAAGCAAAGGCAAAATGATTGGTGTACGTTATAATAAAGACCGTGCATGGGTTGGAGGCACGATGGTTTTTTTTGAAAAGTAACTTACAGGTTACGGATAAATTTTTGTAATTATAATTTTTAAGTGAACTTCTTCAAAGAAATCTTTGCACGCATCTGGGCTTTATGGGGGCTGTTATTGTTTGTTTCAACCATGTTTGTTGCTTACATATTTTATATTCCATGTCATTTTTTAAAAGAACCCAACAAAGCCATCTGGCACCGGTATGTATCGCGGGTTTGGATGTTTACTTTTTTAAGATTGATCGGTTGCCCATTAAAAATTAAAGGCGCTCAGTATTTTAAAGGCTTACCAAACTGCATCATAGTTAGTAATCATAATAGCCTGATGGATGTGCCGGTAACCACACCATTCATGCCACGTGCTAATAAAACCATCGCTAAAAAAAGTTTTTCACGCATACCAATATTTGGATGGATTTATAGTTTTGGCAGCGTACTGGTTGATCGTAATGATGATAGCAGCCGCCGCAAAAGTTTTGAAGAAATGAAGCGAGTATTAAACAATAATCTTGATATGGTTATCTATCCTGAAGGTACACGCAACAGAACAAACGAGCCATTAAAGAAGTTTTATGACGGCGCCTTTCGTTTGGCGGTGGATACAAAAAAACCAATCATACCAACGCTTGTATTCAATACAAAAAAAGTATTACCGGCACACAAGTTTTTTTACATGCTGCCACACAAATTAGAAATGCATTTTTTGACGCCTGTTGAAAGCATTGGTAACACTACACAACAATTAAAAGAAAAAGTATTTCAGCAGATGTGGGATTATTATGAAGCCAATAAATAGTTAGAGATTATTATACTGCAACAATAAGTTTAGTAAGCTGGCTAAAAAAATTGTTTCAAAGTATTACATTGCAACTATGAAGTTAAAGCTTATTGCCTGCATTATAACAGCCTGCGTTGCAGGTACAATATTGAATGCACAACAAACTATCAGTGGTTTTGAAGCACCTGAAAGTGTGGTGAAAGTGTATGATAAATTATTTGTTTCCAATATTGGTGGCGAGCAGCCAAACCCAACAGCGTTAGATAGTAATGGCTTTATTTCAGAGCTTTCGCTCAATGGTAAGATCATTCAAAGAAAATTTTCAAAAACAATTTTAAACGGACCAAAAGGTTTAGCTGTTATAGGTAATATTTTATATACTGCAGATATTAATCGTGTGGTTGGCTTTGATATAAATTCCGGTGAACAGGTATTTGAATTAAACATTCCGGGTTCAATGATGTTGAATGATCTCTGCACCATCAATGCTAATCAGATTGTAGTTTCTGAAAGTATCAGCGGCAAAATTTATCTCATCAACATCAATAATAAATCTTACAGCTTCATTGGTCATATTCCAGGTGCAAATGGTGTTACATATGCACCGATAACTAAAACATTATATGCTTGTGGCATGGGAGAAGATACCATTATGACGGGCAATTTATATGAAAAGAATCTTGACAATACTGATACAATATTTACAGAACTTGCCGATAGTCCTTCAGGTATTTTTGACGGGCTTGAGATGATTGATAATAATCATTTGCTGGTTACGGATTGGAAGGGTTCTGATACTACTAAAGGAAGAATAGTTATATACGATTTGAAAGATCATACAAACAAACAATACAGCGTTGATGCCGGCCCGGCTGATATTCATTATGATAAGGCAACGCAAACATTTTACCTGCCGCAGATGCCGAAAAATGATTTGCTGATTGAGAAATTAAGCAGTTTGAAATAAGCATTCAAACTTTATCATTTTATAACATCAATCTTTGCAAACGCTTTAAACTATTACCATATTACATTGTTATTTTGCAAAAAAGATTGAATGCGTATAGGGATTGTTTGTTATCCAACTTATGGCGGCAGTGGTGTATTGGCAACAGAACTTGGTAAAGCACTGGCTGATAAAGGCCATCATGTACATTTTATAACTTACCAGCAGCCTGTGCGGCTGAATGTTTTTAATGCAAATATTTTTTATCATGAAGTAAGAGTTCCGTCGTATCCCTTGTTTGATTACCCGCCTTATGAACTTGCACTTGCAAGCACAATGGTTGATGTAATTCAAAACCATGATCTTGATTTATTGCATGTGCATTATGCTATTCCGCATGCATCTGCGGCTTACATGGCAAAGCAGATTGTTTTAAAAACAGGCAGAAATATTCCTGTTATAACAACCTTGCATGGAACGGATATAACATTGGTGGGCCGTGATAAAACCTATGAACCAGTTGTTACTTTTTCGATTAATGAAAGTGATGCTATAACTGCTGTATCGCATAATCTTAAAGAAGAGACGAACAAATTCTTTGCTATTACAAAAGACATTGAAGTAATTGAAAATTTTGTTGATAACAGCCGCTATGATAAAAAACCAATTGATGCTTTCAGAAAAGTAATTGCGCCCAATGATGAAAAGATTTTAATTCATGCATCCAATTTTAGAAAGATAAAAAGGGTAGGAGATGTTATAAAAATTTTTGCTGAAGTAAATGCAAAAATTCCATCCAAATTATTGCTGATAGGCGATGGGCCTGAACGCCGAAACATGGAAGATATTGTGCGCAAATTGCAGGTATCTGAAGACGTGCGTTTTTTGGGTAAGCAGGAACAGATTGAAGAAATTTTATTGGTGAGTGATTTGTTTTTGTTGCCGAGTGAATATGAAAGCTTCGGCCTCGCTGCCATGGAAGCAATGGCTGCAAATGTTCCGGTTATAAGTTCAGATGCAGGCGGACTAACCGAAATAAATATAAATGGCGAAACGGGTTATACGGCTGCCGTTGGCGATGTTAAAACAATGAGTGAATGTGCTATTCATCTTTTATCCGATAATACATTGATGGAGCAATTTAGAAAGAATGCAAAAGCGCAGGCATTAAAATTTGATCTTCAGACTATTGTTCCCCGGTACGAAAAATTATACAGCAGGTTTTGCAGGATGGTGTGTGAAGCATAATTAATCAATCTTTCTTCCGCCTAACCATAACAAACTTTGAATGATCAATTTGTTTTGATCATCATTACCAAACGTTGATGATAACTGCCTGTTGGTACCGCCATCATAATCCATATCGTTATGACCCATGTTCATGTAGATCATTTTATATTTTGTATTCGTCCACATAACGGGATAATAACCATGATGCCATATCTCGTTAGGCTTTGGCCCGTTGCCTACAGGAAAGCTTGAAGAATCAATAGACAGTAAAATTTTTATATCAGAATTTTTGCGCAGATCATGCTCCCAGCGATACCATTCATTGGGTTGCGATTTGAATGTATGTGGCAAATGTTTTAATGCAGGAAACGTGCTGTCTTCCACCTTTAATATAGCTGATGTTGGATGCCAGGTATTGCTTACATATTGCCCTGAACCAAGAAACTCATTATGATACCAATCCCAATCCTGGTTATAAGCCGATGGCGTTAAAGCAAACGCTGAAAAATGAAAACCCATCCATGCGCCGCCACGTTTTATATATCTCTCAAAAAATAATCGCTGCAAAGTTTTTTCGGGCCGTGTATCTAAAAAAATCACCACTTGATAATGCGAAAGAAATACATCGTTCAAATTACTCCAATCATTTGTTGAATCATAAGTAAAATTATTTGCAGCAGCAATTTTTGGAAACCATTTGTTGGCTTCATGCACAAAACTTATGTGCGCCAAATCTTCTTTGGCTGTAAAAAATGCAATTACTTTAAATGATTGTGCGCTTACATCAATACATAAAAAAATAAGAACCATTAAACTGATAACTCTTATTTTTTTATAGTGCAACATTGGTAAAAAGATCAGTTCAGTAATTCTTTAACTGACTTATACAACTTCTCTTTTGTAAAGGGCTTTTCAATAAATGTATCGGCACCGTTATCCATTGCAAGGTCTTTGGCAGCACCCGAAAATCCTGATATCATAACGATCTTTACACCCGGATAATTCTGTTTGATAAAGCCAATAAAATCAATGCCCATTCCATCAGGCAGTTTGTTGTCAAGAATTACAACTGAAGGCTTTTCGCTGTTAAGATATTCTTTAGCTGCTGAAATTGATTTCACATGATCAAGCTCCATCTCTTTGCCGGTAAGCATAATGTTCATTAATAAACACATATCCGCTTCATCTTCTATTATCAAAACTTTTTTGGCTTTGCTTTTTTGTGTTGTTGTTTGTGGCATAGGTTCTATTTTGTTCAATTAAATCGTTTGGCAAATATCAGCACAAAACAATTTCAAAATCAAATCAATTAGCAAAATGCTTATTTTCACTTTACAAAAATAATTGCATGGGTCACCCGCTTTTCCGCACCAAAAACATTGATAAAATCTTACGTGATGCAGAAACAATGGCTGATGATCCTCATGCAGGTGCCGGGCTTAAACGGGTGCTTACATTAAAAGATCTTACCTTCTTTGGTATTGCTGCAATTATAGGCGCAGGCAGCTTTAGCAGCCTTGGACAAGCTTGTTATAATGGCGGTCCTGGTGTGGTGGTATTGTTTATTATCTGTGCCATTGCCTGTGGCTTTACAGCTTTATGTTATTCTGAATTTGCCAGCCGCATTCCCGTTGCCGGCAGCGCTTATACATATGCGTATGCATCGTTTGGTGAATTGTTTGCATGGATCATTGGCTGGGCCCTGATCATGGAATATTCCATCGGTAATATCTATGTTGCTTTTTCATGGAGCGATTATTTTACCTTGTTCATGAGCCGCATCGGCATTCATATTCCTGATTACTTAACCTGCAGTTATATGGAAGCGCATGGTGCTGTTATTGCAAACGCAGGCGCAGCACTATCATCATTAACATCAGACACAAAAGAATTAATAAATGCATGGAACCATGCGCCAATGATTGGCGGCTTAAGAATAATTTTTGATATGCCTGCATTTATCATTGTTGTTCTAATTACAACGCTGGTGTATGTTGGGGTGAAGGAGTCAAGAAACTTTAGTAACATAATGGTGATACTAAAGCTTTGCATTATTGTGCTGGTGATTGCTGTGGGCGCTTATTATGTAAACCCTGCGAACTGGACGCCGTTAAATCCTGCCGGTGTGCGTTCATTTATGCCGAATGGTTTTAGTGGTGTAATGCGTGCTGTAAGCGGTGTATTCTTTGCTTACATTGGTTTTGATGCAATAAGTGTGATGGCAGAAGAAAGCAAAAATCCGCAACGCGACCTGCCACGCAGCATGATTCTTTCTTTAGTGATTTGTACGGTTGTTTATATTCTGCTTACACTTGTTTTAACTGGTGTAGTGAGCTATGAAAAATTTAATAATGTAGGCGATCCTTTAGCAAAAATTTTTGAAGAAAGTAGTAATGGATGGATGCAGTTTCTTGTTTCAATGGCGGCTGTAATTGCTATGACAAGTGTGTTGCTGGTGTTTCAAATGGGGCAACCAAGAATATGGATGAGCATGAGCCGTGATGGTTTATTGCCGCCACGCTTTGAAAAGATCCATCCTAAATTTCAAACGCCATCTTTCGCAACAATTATAACAGGGTTGGTGGTTGGGGTTCCTTTATTATTTACTGATAAAGTGTTTGTACTTGACTTTACCAGCATTGCAACTTTATTTGCTTTCGTATTGGTTTGCGGTGGTGTATTGCTTATTCCACGTAAAGCAAAAATTGCGGGCAAATTTTCTATTCCTTATATCAATGGAAAGTTTATTTTTCCTCTTATAGTTGCCGTAGCGCTTATCATACTTGTTATATCAAACGATAACTACATAAGCAACCTGTTTAAGATAACAGAAGCTGATGCTTCATTAAATGTATCTACTATAATATTTTGGATTGTAATGATTACAATTGCAATAGCCTGCTTATTTAAAAACTGGTCATTGATTCCATTGCTTGGCTTATCAAGTTGCCTGTATTTATTAACCGGAATGACAGGCATGAATTGGGCCTGGTTTGCATCATGGCTTGTTATAGGGCTGATTATTTATTTTATGTATGGATACAGAAAGAGCAAGCTGAATGCAAC
>CAZZXW010000021.1:0-17248 GCA_964658095.1 uncultured Parafilimonas sp.
GGCTCCTATCATGATAACCGGCCAAAAGATTCTTTTGCAATAGATCAGCCCGGCGATATTAAATTGCTTACTACAGTTGAATACCGTGCTAAATTATTTTCTATTGTGCGTTATGCGTTGTTTGCTGATGCCGGAAATGTATGGTCAAGGAGGGCTGAAACTTCAAGACCTGGTTCTCAATTCACCAGCAATTTTTTAAGCCAGGTTGCAGTGGATGCAGGTGTAGGTTTGCGTTTTGATATCAGCATACTTGTATTAAGACTCGATATTGCTTTTCCTGTATCAGTGCCATATAAATTACCTGATGGTTCAGGAGGTTTTAAAAATTATAAAGTTGATTTTGGAAGCAGTCAATGGCGAAGCGATAACCTGATATTTAATCTTGCAATTGGTTATCCATTCTAATTATTCATCTAACTTATCCATTTCAGATTTGCCTGTAAAAATGCCTTCCATATCTTTTGCATGATAGATCATAGGGTTTTCTTTATTTCCTAACACAATTATAGTTGCTGTATCCTTAACCAATCTTATAAAAGATGTATTTGTGCCATGCCACTTTCCATTATGATAAACAACTGTATCTCCGTTGCTAATAAAAAGCCGCCATGCTAACCCATAATTATGCATCGAATGATGTTCATTACTGGTTGGTGTAAAAGCCATATCCAGCGTTGATTTTTTTAAGAATGTATGCTGATATAAAGATTTATCATAAGCAAGTAAATCACGCACTGTACTGTAAACATTTTTATCGCCGTAGGTACAATCATATTGATCCATTGGGAAAGGCCTCGAAACAGAATACGTAGGTATATAATGCGCAGTATCCCTTATAGAAAAAATATAGGTATCATTCATACCAAGCGGTGTAAAAAAAGTTTGCTTCATGTAATCAGGAAAATATGCACCGGTTATTTTTTCCACTACCAGCGCCAGCAACATAAAATTAGTATTGCAATATTCAAAGTGTGTATTGGGCAGGCTGTTTATCCTGGGATGATGCTGTATCATGGCATTTAATACATCTTCATTTGTCATTTCCTTGTGCTTATCAAAAAGACTGTCCATGAAATATAAATAATTAGGCAAACCGCTGCGATGGCACAACAATAGGCGTATAGTTATACCATGATAAGGCAATTGCGGAAAATATTTTTGCAAAGTATCATCTAACGATAGCTTGCCATCTTCCCACAACTTAAGCACGGCCATACCGGTAAATGTTTTTGAAATAGAAGCAAGATGAAAAGGCGTATGCTCATTAACAGAATCTTTCGTAACAAAGTTGCTTAAGCCTTTATAACGCTCAAATAATATCTGCCCGTTTTTAGCAACCAGGAAAGCGCCATTAAAATTTCTCTCGAAATGCTGATTATAGAATTCTTCAATTGCTGAACTATAAGCGGTAACAGCTTCAGGCGGTAAAGAATCAAACTTAAAATCTACCGTATGCAGATGCACTGCTGGAGAAGATGTGCCCGGTTTTTTTGGATTTTTTGAGGAACAATTTATCAATAATAAACATGAAGAAAAAATTAAAAGAAACGATAAAAAATATTTTCGATGCATGAACGGCTGCTTTATTGTTGTTAGCGGTAAATGTAACAGAAAACACAACATAATATTTTTAGTTGTAAATACTTACAACAATACTTTTACAATTATGATAATAGCATTGTTTGATAATAATGCAAGAGACAGCTTGTATCCATTTACACAAACAAGAGCTGTAGCTTATTTGCGCTATGGCATTTTAACGCCAAAAGAAAGATGGGAACTGATAAGTGGCTTACCGGTTTATGTAAAAACGGAAGATCATCTTGCCAGTTTATATGAAAGTGTAATAACAAATGCAGCAGAAAATGATTACCTGTATATAGATGCTTCTTTAAAAGATGAAGATGCTTTGCGTGCCCGCATACTTTCATTACAAATGGGTGAAGCTTTATATGATGATGTTGGTTTAATTGCTGGCAGAACAGCAACATTACCCGGTGATTTTGATATACAGCAAACGGATTATTTTGGCATACAATCTATTTCAGAAATTTATCTGCGTTTGCAATATTCATGGCAAATGATACAATGGAATGATGAGCAGTTAAGACGTGATTTTTTATTATTGTTTTCAAGAATTGCTACGCAACCTATATCAGAATCAAACAAATTTATTCAGCCTGAAAACATAATTATTGAAGAAGGTGTTGTAATGGAACATTGCATTATTAATGCTTCAACAGGGCCTGTTTATATTGCAAAAAACGCAGTTGTTATGGAAGGCTCCATGTTGCGTGGACCAATTGCTATTGGTGAAAAGGCTGTTATAAAAATGGGAACAAGAATCTATGGTGCAACAACCATTTCATCTTATTGCACTATTGGTGGCGAAGTAAAGAACAGCATCCTGCAGTCTTATAGTAATAAAGCGCATGATGGTTATGTGGGTGATGCTGTTATTGGTTCATGGTGTAACCTTGGTGCAGGTACAAACAACAGCAATGTAAAAAATTCGGGTAATGATGTACATGTTTTTCATAAGCCATCAAACACAACAATAAACGCTGGAAAAAAATTAGGCGTGATGATGGGTGATTATTCAAGAACAGCAATAAATACTTCAATAAATACAGGCAGTGTAGTTGGCATTTGTTGTAATATTTTTGGTGAAGGATTAACGCCCAAGTTTATTGATGATTTTAGCTGGGGAACGAATGATGCGGCTGTTTATAATTTTGATAAAGCTATCAAGCATATAAGAAACTGGAAGGCAATGAAAGGACCGGAATTATCATCCACAGAAATATCTGTATTAAAATATATTTTTGATAAATCACAAACACACAGAAACATGCTGGGCAAAAGCAAAGAAGCCTAAGCATAATTAATCTCTATAAAAATATGAGAAAACAAATAGCCGCTGCTAACTGGAAAATGAATTTAACTCTTGATAAAGCAGAAGCTTTATTAGATGAAATTGTAAACGCAAATATCATGTTGAAAGAAGATCAGCTTGCTTTATTTGCTGTGCCTTTTCCATACCTGCAATTAGCAGAAAAAAAATTAAGCACTGAAAATTTTTATGCAGCCGCACAAAATTGTTACAGCAAAAAATCAGGTGCCTATACAGGCGAAGTTTCTGTTGAAATACTGCAATCGCTTAATATAAAATATGTAGTGGTTGGCCATTCTGAACGGCGTGAATATTTTGAAGAAAGCAATCAAATGCTTGCAGAAAAATTAAACGTGGCACTTGAATATAACATAAAACCCATCTTTTGTTGCGGCGAGCCTTTAAGCATTCGTGATGCACAAACGCAAAATGAATTTGTTGCAAAACAGTTAGAAGAATCCTTGTTTCATTTTTCTGCTGATGACATCCAAAAAATTATTATTGCTTATGAACCGATCTGGGCAATCGGTACAGGTAAAACAGCAACCAGTTTGCAGGCGCAGGAAATGCATGCATATTTGCGCAAAGTGCTGGCAGGTAAGTTTGGAAGAGATGTTGCAGATAGCATCAGCATTTTATATGGCGGCAGTGTAAAAGCTTCTAATGCAAAAGAAATTTTTTCGCAGGCTGATGTTGATGGCGGGTTGGTAGGCGGCGCATCTTTAATTGCTTCAGAATTTATTACAATTATCAACAGCCTGAAATAATTTATATGCACTGATGGGGTTAAAAAAATTACTTGCTCAAAGTATTATCTGGCGCGGCTTTTACTTCTTTTCCATATTACTGGTTAATGTTTTTTTATCGCGTTACCTGCGTGCTGCGGTTACCGGTAATCTTTATTTTATTACGCTTGTGTTTTCTTTTGTACAAGTAGTGCTAAGCTTGAGTGCTGAATCAGGCATTATCTATTTTGCATCCGGCAATATTATTCAGCGCAATAAACTTATAAGCTTAATTGGCTGGTGGAGTTTTGCAGCAGGCTTGCTGATGATTGTGTTTGTGTATATATTTTTTTTAGTTGATGCATCACTTGATAGAACGTTGCTCCTGCCTTTTTGTGTGTATGGTTTTTTGTATGTTTCAGGGCAGTTGTTTACCAATTATGCTTTATCGGTTTATTATACGAAAGAAGATTATTTCATGCCCAATTTTTTATTGGGCTTAATAAATATTGTTTTTGTTATCATCATTCCTTCAAAAAATAATGCAGCCGGTTTATTACATCAGCAGTTAATTATGTATTTGTTCTTTGCCACTTTTTTTGTTGGGGGCTTGCTTGTTTATGTTTCATACATCATTCGTAACCGGCGAGAAGGCGCCTTTAATTTTCCAAACAAAGAACAGCTTAATCTCTTTTTAAAATATTCTGTTACTGCGTTAGCCGCAAACGTTATTTTTTTTCTTGTGTATAAAATTGACTATGCTTTTGTAAAGTATAGCCCTGTTTGCACCGCCGCCGATCTGGGTAATTATATACAGGTTTCAAAGCTGGGACAAATGTTGCTGGTTGTTCCGCAAATTATTGCCAGCGTTGTGTTTCCGCGTACAGCAAGTGGTGTTGAACGAATGCGCATCAACAATGCCATACTTATAATGGCAAGAGTATTTTCGCAGATTTCGTTTATTGCTGTTATTGTTGTTGCCATAACAGGCAGTTGGTTATTTGTAAAAGTGTTTGGCGAAAGTTTTAATAAGATGCAGGTGCCAATGCTGGTTCTTATACCAGGCATATTTTCATTAAGTGTGCTTGCATTATTATCTGCTTACTTTTCAGGAAAAGGAAAAGTAAAAATAAATCTGCATGGTGCCATTATTGGCTTATGTGTAATGATTATTGGTGATTTTATTTTTGTTCCGCGTTACGGTATTGTTGCTGCTGCAATAATTAGTACCTTAAGTTATTCTGCAAACCTTGCTTATTCTTTATTTCATTTTTATAAAGATTATTCAATTAGCTGGATTGAATTTATAGGATGGAGAAAACATGATTACGATGCGCTGTTTACGATAATAAAAAAGAACACTGCTTAACATGCATGTATTATGGCTTGCAAGCTGGTATCCGGATGAATATGAACCAACGAATGGTGACTTTGTTCAACGCCATGCAAAAGCTGTTGCGCTGTTAATGCCGGTTAATGTGATACATGTTGCGCAATCAGGTAAGGATTTTGGTTATCTTGATAAAATTGTTTTGAATAGTGATGGCGACTTACATGAAGCCATTCATTATTTTTCGTTAAAAAAAACCGGTATTACCTGGCTCGATAAAATACGATACAACAAAACATACTTAAGTTATTATAAAAAGGTAATTCATCAATACATAAAAAAAAATGGCAGGCCTGATTTAATTCATGTGCATGTACCAATGAAGGCAGGTATTATTGCACTGAAATTATTAAAGCAATTGCACGTACCTTTTATTGTTTCGGAGCATTCTTCTTTATACTTGAAAACTGCAACGAACAATTATTATACACGTAGTTTTTATTTCAGGCATCACACAAAAAGAATATTTAAGCATGCAGCAGCCGTTACCAATGTCTCGTCTGCAATAAGCGAAGTTTTAAAGTCAATGTTTAATTTAAATGATGTAAAAATTATTGCAAACGTTGTTGATACAAATCATTTTTATCATAAGCCAAAAACAAAAAATAAAATATTTAGATGGCTGCATGTTTCAAGCCTTGCGCCGCTAAAAAATGTTGACAAGATCATTGAAGCATTCAGTGAAGTATCATTACTAAAAAATAATTGGGAACTAATTATATGTGGTCCGGTTAATAAGCAGTATCAGCATCTTGTTCAGCAATTAAATCTTTTCGAAAAAATAAAATTTATAGGTGAAGTAAGTCATGAAAAGGTTGCAACAGAAATGCAACTTGCAGATGCTTTTATCATGTTCAGCAAGCATGAAAATTTTCCATGTGTTATTATAGAAGCATTATGTTGCGGGCTTCCGGTGCTTGCTTCAAATGTTGGTGGTATTAGCGAAGCTGTTGATAAAACAAATGGTATTTTGGTTGAAGCGAACAATTCACACCAGCTTCAACAAGCAATCATTTTAATGATGAATAATATTGATCAGTTCAATACAAACAAAATTTCAGAGCAAGCTGCGTTGAAATATAATTATACAACCATCGCAAATAAATTTTTAAGTGTATATAATGATGTGCTGTATCATTAAAACTCGTTCAATCAATAAGTAAACCCAACGTTATCTTTGCCGCTTATGAAGGAGATAAGGAATTTTTGCATCATTGCGCATATTGATCATGGAAAAAGTACGCTTGCTGACCGGTTACTTGAGTTTACGCATACTATTAGTGATAGAGATATGATGGCGCAGGTTTTAGATGATATGGACCTTGAACGTGAAAAAGGAATTACAATTAAGAGCCATGCTATACAAATGAATTATAGTTACAATGGCACAAAGTATATTTTTAATTTGATTGATACGCCCGGCCATGTTGATTTTAGTTATGAAGTTAGCCGTGCCTTAGCCGCATGTGAAGGTGCTTTGTTATTGGTGGATGCAACGCAGGGAATACAGGCGCAAACCATCAGTAATTTATACCTGGCAATTGATAATGATCTTGAAATAATTCCGGTTATTAATAAGATTGATATGGATGGTGCAATGATTGCTGAAGTAAAAGACCAGGTTATAGAATTGATCGGTTGTAAAGAAGATGAAATTTTATTGGCAAGTGCGAAGAACGGAATTGGTATTGAAGAAATTTTAAATGCTATTGTTAAACGCATACCTGCACCAAAAGGCAATGCAGATGCGCCTTTGCAAGCTTTGATTTTTGATAGTGTGTTTAATAGTTTTCGCGGCATCATTGCTTACTATCGCATATTTAATGGCACTTTAAAAAAAGATGAGATCATAAAAATTATTTCAACCGGGGAAGAATACCAGGCTGCTGAAGTTGGTACTTTAAAATTAGGATTAGAATCAAAGAATGTGATACAAACCGGCGATGTAGGTTATATTATCACGGGTATAAAAAATGCAAAAGAATTAAAAGTTGGTGATACGATAACCGTAGCATCAAACCCCGGTGAGGCAATCAGGGGTTTTGAAGAAGTAAAGCCGATGGTATTTGCTGGCATCTACCCCATATCAACGGATGATTTTGCAGAGTTGCGTGAATGCATGGATAAGCTGCAGTTGAATGATGCATCGCTTACTTATGAACTGGAAACATCGCAGGCTTTAGGTTTTGGTTTTCGTTGCGGTTTTCTTGGCTTGCTTCACATGGAAATAATCCAGGAACGTTTGGAACGGGAGTTTAATCAAACAGTAATTACAACGGTGCCCAACGTAAGCTTTCATGCGTTTACAACACGCGAAGAAAAGCTTATTGTAAATAATCCGGCAGAAATGCCTGATGCAACAAAGATTGATCATATTGATGAACCCTACATTCGTGCACAGGTTATTTCGTTGCCAGAGTATATCGGCAACATTATGACGTTGTGTTTAGGCAAACGCGGTATTCTTATCAATCAGTCTTATTTAACTACAACACGTGTTGAGCTGGTTTTTGAAATGCCATTAACAGAAATAGTGTTTGATTTTTATGATAAGCTAAAAAGCCAGACACGTGGTTATGCTTCATTCGATTATTCACCAATCGGTTATCGCGAAGCAGATATTGTAAAGATGGATATTTTATTGAATGCAGAAAAAGTTGATCCGTTAAGTGCATTAATTCATCGCAGCCGTGCCCAGGATTTTGGCAGAAAGCTTTGTGAGAAATTAAAAGAGCTTTTACCACGTCAGCAATTTGCCATTGCCATACAAGCTGCGATTGGTGCAAAAATTATAGCAAGAGAAACTATCAGCGCTTTTAGAAAAGATGTTACTGCAAAATGTTACGGTGGTGATATAAGCCGTAAACGCAAGCTGCTTGAAAAACAAAAAGAAGGCAAAAAGCGTATGCGGCAAATTGGTAACGTTGAAGTGCCGCAAGAAGCATTTTTGGCTGTGTTGAAGTTGGATTAAACTAAATAAAAAAGCCGCTCATAATCTCAGCGGCTTTAAATAAATTTCAAATAATCAGCTAAAAACTTCCTTCACTTTATCAAAGAAACTTTTTTCTGTTTTACCCGGTTGTGGTTTAAAGTTGGGGCTGTTGTTCATTTGAGTCAGCATTTCCTTTTCATCATGAGTCAGAATTTGTGGTGTCCATATATTTACATGAATTAACTGGTCACCGCGGCCATAACCATTTACTTCAGGAAAGCCTTTTCCTTTCAACCTGAATATTCTTCCGCTTTGTGTACCCGGTGGAATTTTTATTTTAGCCCTGCCATCTATTGTAGGTACTTCTGCATTAATACCAAAAGCAGCATCAGGAAATGAAATATGTAACTCATAAGCCACATTTAACCCATCACGCTGTAACTCTTTATGCGCTTCTTCTTCAATCAATATAATTAAATCACCAGGTGCGCCGCCACGTTCACCGGCGTTACCTTTTCCGCTCAAACTTAACTGCATGCCTTCCTGCACACCGGCCGGAATATTAATGTTTACTGTTTCTTCGCCAAACACACGACCTTCGCCTTTACAAACAGCACATTTATTAGTAACGATTGAACCTTCGCCATTACAGGTTGGGCAAGTTGTTACGGTTTGCATCTGGCCCAAAAATGTGCTGGTAACTTTTCTTACCTGGCCGCTGCCACCACAGGTTGAGCAGGTTTGAACACCACCTTTATCTTTAGCGCCGCTGCCACTGCATGTAGCGCAAGGCACATATTTTTTTACCTTGATATTTTTTGTGATGCCGTTGGCCATCTCCTCAAAGTTCAACTTCAATTTTATACGAAGATTGCTGCCACGGCTTCCTGAACTTCTTCCACTGCCGCCGGACCTTCTTCCGCCGCCGCCAAAAAAACTACCAAAAATATCATCACCGAAAATATCTCCAAACTGGCTGAAGATATCTTCCATATTTACATTCTGGCTGCCACTAAAACCACCGCTGCCAGGCGCAAATGCGGAATGGCCATAACGATCATATTTAGCACGCTTATCTGCATTACTTAAAACTTCATAAGCCTCTGCGGCTTCTTTAAATTTTTCTTCTGCTGCTTTATCACCAGGGTTTCTGTCAGGATGATATTGCATTGCTACCTTTCGGTAAGATTTTTTTATCTCTTCAGCAGTTGCAGTTTTTGTAACACTTAAAATTTCGTAATAATCTCTCTTTGTCATAACGTTATTTTCCTACCACCACTTTTGCAAAGCGTATCAGCTTGTCATTTAAATAATAGCCTTTTTCAACTTCATTTACCACAGTGCCTTTTTGCTTTTCATTCTGAACCGGTATTTCAGTTATTGCTTCATGCTTTTCTACATCAAACTTAGTATTGGCGCTGTTCATTTCTTTAAGCCCTTTACTTTGTAAAGTTTTGCGCAGCTTATTAAAGATGAGCCTGGCGCCTTCTTTTACATGTTGAATATCCGTATCATTTTCCATTTGCTTTTCAGCACGGTCGCAATAATCCAAAACATCCAACAATGAAACTATAATTTCTTTGCCGGCTGTTTGCCGTACTTCCATATTTTCTTTGGCTGTTCTTCGGCGGTAATTATCAAACTCAGCAAATAGTCTTAAATACTTATCTTTTTGTTCTTTTAATTCTGCTTCCAGTTTATCAGAAAGCGAATCTTCTTCCATCAAATCATTCAAATGCGTTGTGCCTGCTGCATTTTCGTCAGCATTAATACCAAAATCACCTGATTGTTGTTCTAATTCTTTTTCTTCCATAATTATTGTGAATAGTTTACGTAGTCAAAATTTTTGCCAGTAACAAATAGACGAAAAATTGTCAGCCTGAAAAAACAAAATTTCAAGCAACGGCAGTAATTTCACTTAATAATATATCATTATGAAAAATGCTTTACTAATTCTGATTGCTTTGCTGCTTATAAATTCTTTGAACGCTCAAAAACATATTGCTACTGCTGTCCCTGCGCAAAAGATTGCAGGTTTTAGTAAGCAGGCTTTTACACAAGGTGTTCAAGCTGCCTGCGATACTTTGAAAATTGACAGTGCAATTAATTTATGGTCATCGTTCATTTATACTATAGATACCACCGCTGATGATGGCTACGTATTAGGTGTAGGTGATAATATTGATGAAGATGGAAATGGATTCACCGTTTTACAGGATGCAAATTATTATGATGTTTCAGGCTCGAATTATAATTATATAACCGGTGGCCTGGTTGATTTTGGTAAAGCCAACACTAATGTAATTACAAACCTGAATAAAGATGTAATATTTAAAGTGTATGATGATGCAGGTGGTGTACCGGGTACACTTCTGGGTTCAGCAAATGTTGCGTTTAGCTCTATAAAAACTAATGTTGAAGATAGTGCTTTAACAGAGTTTAAGTTTACAACACCAATAGCTATTCCAACTAATAAAATTTTCTATATTTCTGTTGATCATAGTAATTTTTTGTGGGATGGAACAACAAGAGATTCGCTTGCTATTGTCGCTGATTCCAGCGATCAGGCACCCGCGGCAGCATATCAATATCTTGCTGATGGTTTGGGCTGGTACACCACAAATTTTATATGGAGTGATGCTTCCGGTAATCCTTTGGATGTTAATCTGTATTTATTTCCTTATGTAAGTAATACATCTGATGGTGCTTGTGCTATGCTGCCTGTTAGCCTTCTTAATTTTAAAGGCAGCTTAATTAACAACCAGGCAAATTTAACATGGAACACTGCTACAGAATTTAATAACAAAGGTTTTGAAGTAGAAAGAAGCAATGATGGTAAATTATTTACCGATATTGGTTTTGTAAAGGGTGCAGGCACAACATCCTCTTTAAAAAAATATACTTATACGGACGCAACATTAAGTGATCTGAATAATACATTTTACTATCGCTTAAAGCAGGTTGATCTAGATGGAAAAACAAGCTATTCAAAAGTTATTTTGTTGAGTTCAAAAAGTATTGCCGACTGGAAGATGTATCCAAATCCTGTAAAGGATAAGATCAACATAAGCTTCAACTTAACTGAAGATGCAAAAGTTAGTGTGCAAATAATTTCCAAAGATGGAAAGCTGTTAATGAATGAAGATAAAGGCACATTAAAGCAAGGTGCGCAACAGCTATCTTTCAATATAAAAAACATTGCAGCCGGTTCTTATTTTATAAGAATTAAAGCCGGTGATGATGCATATACACAAAATATAATTAAACAATAATATTAATACTGAAGCTGCCTGATTGTTTAATCCGGCAAGCATAATGGCATAACATTAAGGTTGATATATTACTTCTTAAACTTTTTTAGTTCAACACCTAAACTATCAAATTTTAATTGCAAAGAATGTATCTCTCCTTTAATGCGGTTAAAGCTTGCAGAATCACTCACACGATTCAGCGAATCTGATAAACCGGTTAATTGTTTATTGATGAGTTTCTGGCCATCAATAATGCTTTCCTTTTTAGTATCGCAAGATGTAGTAAACACTAATAAGAAAGGCAGCAGTTTTAAAATTTTCATATTGTATTTTATTAATCTGTTGCCAAATATGTTTTTATATGCGGCATTTTTTAAAAATAAATTAAATCAGGTTATAGATTTAATTTATTCAAAAATAATCAAGGCATTATTTTAGCAACCGTTTTATAAACAAAAAATATGAACATTACACTTCAACAGGCGGAGCAGGCAATAGCCGCTGCAAAACAAAAGGCAGAAGAGATTAAAGTACCAATGAACATTGCGGTTGTTGACAGAGGCAGTAATCTTGTAGCATTTGTACGCATGGATAATGCCTGGCTTGGGTCTAAAGATATTGCTATTAAAAAGGCGCAAACGGCAAATTACTTTGACATGAACAGTGAGGAACTTGGAAAATTATCTCAACCTGGCGAGCCTTTATATGGAATAGAGATATCTAATGGAGGCTTAATTTCTTTTGGCGGCGGTTTAATTATTAAAGATAAAAGCGATAACATCATTGGCGCAATTGGCGTAAGTGGCGGTGCGGTAAAGCAGGATATTAAAGTAGCGGAAGCTGGCGTAAAAGCGCTTTCATAATTTCAACATAATTTATAGTATGGGTTTAAGATGTATTATTAACGGAGTTTAATATTAATCTGTTCCGTACAAAACTTCATTGCCTTTATCTTCGCACGTGATGATAGATTTGAGAAGTGATACAGTAACTAAACCAACGCAATCAATGTTACATGCAATGATGCATGCCGATGTTGGCGATGATGTTTTTGAAGAAGACTCAACCATAAATAAATTGGAAGAAAAAGTTGCGGCTATGTTTGAAATGGAAGCTGCTATTTTTTGCCCAAGTGGTACAATGACCAATCAAATTGCTATCAAATGCCATACGCAACCGGGCGATGAAATTATTTGCGATAAGCTTTCACACATTTATCAATATGAAGGCGGCGGTATTGCCTTTAATGCAGGTTGTTCTGTTAAGCTGGTTGATGGAAATTATGGAAGAATAAATGCACAACAGGTTGAAGCATCCATCAATAATAAAAATGATGTGCACAAGCCTGTTTCAAAATTGGTTTCATTAGAAAATACAGCTAACCGTGGTGGCGGAAGTTGTTATGATTTTGATGACATTAAACAAATAAAAAAAGTATGCATTGCAAATGATCTTGCTTTACACCTTGATGGTGCAAGATTGTTTAATGCCATTGTTGCCGGCAATCAATCACCAAAAGATTATGGCAAAACCTTCAACAGCATTTCGATTTGTTTAAGCAAAGGTTTAGGTGCACCTGTTGGCAGTGTGCTTACAGGCAAAAAAGATTTTATTAAAAAAGCAAGGCGCATAAGAAAAGTATTTGGCGGTGGCATGCGTCAAGCCGGTTATTTGGCCGCTGCATGTATTTATGCTTTGGATAATAATATTGAAAGGTTAAAAGAAGATCACCATCATGCAAAACGTTTGGCAAATGCTTTACAACAAAAAGATTTTGTTCATGCAATATTGCCCGTAGAAACCAATATTGTAATTTTTGAAGTGAAAGGAAGATATACCGCTTTAGAATTACAAGCTAAATTAAAAAAACATGATATTTTAGCAATTGCAATTGCACAGGATCAGGTTAGGTTGGTTACACATCTAAATGTAACTGATGAAATGATTGAGCAAACAATAAAAGTGATTGAAAAATTATAATTAAAACAGTGACAGCTTTGTGCTGTCTTATTCACAACAAAAAAATAATGCTACCTAAAATTAATCCGACAAACACACAAGCCTGGCTGTTACTAACAAAGCATCATGATGAAATGCGCAATGTGCATATGAAGCGCTTGTTTAATGAAGACGCAGACCGCTTTAAAAAGTTTTCGTTACAATTCGGAGATATATTATTTGACTACTCAAAAAATATCATCACCCAAAAAACAATGCAATTGCTTTTACAATTGGCCGAAGATTGTAAAGTAAAAGAAGCCATTGGCAAGATGTTTAGCGGAGATAAAATTAATGAAACAGAAGGCCGTTCTGTGCTGCACACAGCATTAAGAAATTTTAGTGGCGAACCTGTAATGAGTGATGGTAAAGATGTGATGCCTGATGTGCATCGTGTGCAAAAACAGATGAAAGAATTTTGTGAGAAAATACATAGCGGTGAATGGAAAGGTTACTCCGGCAAAAAAATAAAATACATCGTAAATATTGGTATAGGCGGAAGCGACCTGGGCCCGGTGATGGTTACAGAAGCATTAAAGCCTTATTGGCTTGAAGGCATGCAGCCTTACTTTGTAAGCAATGTAGATGGAACGCACATAGCCGAAACATTAAAGCTTGTTACGCCGGAAGAAACAATGTTTCTTATCGCATCAAAAACATTTACCACGCAGGAAACCATGACAAATGCCAATACTGCCCGTGAATGGTTTTTAAAATCTGCAAAAGATGAAAAAGAAATTGCCAGACATTTTGCAGCATTAAGTACCAATACAGAAGAAGTAAAAAAGTTTGGTATTGATCCTGCCAATATGTTTGAATTCTGGGATTGGGTTGGCGGAAGATATTCGTTATGGAGCGCTATTGGTTTATCTATCGCATTAAGTATTGGTTATGACAATTTCGAATTGTTACTTAAAGGCGGCTATGAAGCAGATGTGCATTTTAAAACAACTGCATTCGATAAAAACATTCCTGTATTAATGGCGGTGATCGGAATATGGTATACTAACTTTTTTAAATCGCAAACAGAAGCCATTTTACCTTACGATCAATACATGCATCGCTTTGCTGCTTATTTTCAGCAGGGCAACATGGAAAGCAATGGTAAGTATGTTGACAGGAACGGAAGTGAAACCAGTTATTATACCGGGCCAATTGTTTGGGGTGAACCGGGAACAAATGGCCAGCATGCATTTTATCAGTTAATACACCAGGGCACATTAGTAATACCTTGCGATTTTATTGCACCGGCAATTACACATAATCCAATCGGCGATCATCATGTAAAACTGTTGAGCAACTTCTTTGCACAAACAGAAGCATTGATGAAAGGAAAAGATGAGGCCGAAGTAAAGGAAGAATTAAAAAAAGAAGGCAAAACTGCTGAAGAGATCAAGAAGCTGGTTCCGTTTAAAGTATTTAAAGGCAATAAGCCAACCAATTCATTTTTAATAAAAGAAATTACACCACAAACGCTTGGTAATTTAATTGCTTTGTATGAACATAAGATTTTTGCGCAAGGCGTTATCTGGAACATTTTTACGTTTGACCAATGGGGCGTTGAACTTGGAAAACAACTTGCAAAAAAAGTATTGCCTGAATTAGAGAACAATGATAAGATAGTATCGCATGATTCATCAACCAATGGATTGATCAATGCATGGAAAGAAATGAAGTAAATAGATGTGCGATTGTTATGCGTTCGTTGATGCCTGCTCTGTTTTTTCAGCTTCAGATGTGTTGCTGTTATTAGTTATCTGCAGCAAAAATTTACCTGAAAATACAAACGTATAATTGCTATGTAAAAGATGTTCATGTATTACTGCATCACTCTGCAACGCAGATATAAATGTTTGAACAAGCTCATTACCTGTAAAAAGCGCTGCCGGCTTATTATTAATAAGTGATACACTAAACTTATAGCCAGATTTTCTCGTGTAGCCTGCTCTTTCAAAATCAATGCGGTTAAATTGGAGTTCCTGTTTTGCTGATGCTGCTTTTTTTATAAGTATGCGAATAATGGGCACATACTTAGCCCAAACAGATGTATAGAAATAGTGTTTATTATCCGCCATAAATTTATTTTAAAATGAATTTCAGATCAGCAAACGATAGCTAAGATTACTTTTTTTTATCTAGCACAAAACCGGCAAAAAGATAAATTCATAATCAACTTTATCAAATAAAGATAGCTAATTATGTATGTTTAGCTGTTCTTATCCCGCACATAATTATGAATGTCATCAAGGTCTGCTTCTGTAAGATTAAGTTCTGTCGCTCTTTTACGAATGAAATTTAATTGGCTTCTGCGAAACGAAAGCAATTCTTTTACACGCGGTGTTTGCTTTTTTATTTTAATATAGCTTAACTCCCTGGTTGCTTCTTTGCCTGCGATAATTAATTCATTTAAAGCAACGTCATTGTATTCTTTCATTTATTAAAGGTATAATTATTAAGTCAAGCATGCATATAAAATAATATGTGTATGCGCTGTTGCGATCGTTCTGCCTCTGTTTTATCGTAGGATATAAATAACGCTGCTGCTTATAAAGAGCACAAATTTATGCCGTATTTGATGGCATATCTATTGCATTATTTATATAAATTATTTTATGAAAAAACTATTGATTGTAGCAGCGGGTGCAGCAATAATTGGTTATCTTTTATTAAGAAGAAAGCGTATTGAATCAGAAGAATTATCCGCGCCAGCACCAACATTAAACAAAAAGAATCATCATTTAACCAACGTATTTGCCAATGCAAAAAAACATGCCGTACATGCAACCAATTAGTGATATGTTGCCAAGTTATGCTTGACTAAATGCAGGCATCTTGCTAATATCCATGTTGCAGGTATTATCATTATTAAAGAAGGCCTTTGTAAAAAATACAAAGGCCTTCTTTAATAATACAACAGTGCTTTTAAACAACTACTCAAGTTTTGATTGAATAGTTAGAGCTTCCTGCAAGTGCATTTGAATAACAGGCAAATTCTTTGTTGCATAATTTTTTACAGACGGATTATAACCATCCGCTAATTCCGTTTGAAAAATTGCAATCGTTGCCTCATGATCTTTTACCTGTGCATTAATATACGCTGTATCAAACGTATAACCAGATAAGGTTTTTAATAATGCTGCCTTTGCCTGGTGAATTGAATCAGGTGCATCAGGAATACCAATCTTTAATTCTGAAGCCAGCGATTGTAAAGAAGCTTCTGCCTTGCCATGATCTGAAATCATCATAGTGCCAAACATCTTTACAGAATCATAATTGCCCCTTGCTCCGGCAATAGTACCTGCATCAATTTCTGCAAGATTGGAATAAGATGCTTGTTGCAAAAAAAACACATCTGTTTTGTTTGTTGATGTGTTGGTTGGGCCGTGTTTCTGGCAACCAATAAACGTTGCAGCAGTAAGTGCTGCGAGGATGAATGTTTTCATAAATTAGCGTTTTAAGTTTGAAATAAAAAATAACGATGCAGTTAAAAGAATGTTCAGGTATATACAGAAAATCTTTTTATTGAAGCAAGAAAATTTATCATGCGACTTCAATGGTTAAGATAAAATCATGATAAGAATATCTTTTGCAACATTGTTATTTGTTTAGCAGCAGGTAACTACGATTGTTTTTATTGATAGATTGCTATAGATCATTAAAACATATAAATTACATAGTCTTTTATCATTTTTAAAACAAACCTTTTATTATGAAAACAAAATCTACACACATTTTTGTAAGTATGACGTTGTTATTAATTACATTAAATTCGCATGCACAAAACTGGTTAACTACCGGTAACAGCGGAACAAACTCCAAGCAAAATTTCTTAGGGACAAAAGATAGTGTGTCACTCATATTCAGAACGCATAATGCAGAGCGAATGCGCATAACAAATTCGGGCAAAATCGGGATAGGTACACAATCACCAAAACAAGCCCTTGACGTGCATGGTAATATTAATACTGATGCTGCTGTATACGCAAGTAAAATTGGTATTGGCACAACATCACCAACTGAAGCATTAGATGTAAATGGCAACATAATAACAACAGGCGC